>JAHJRE010000190.1 GCA_018831055.1 Bacteroidota bacterium | reverse complement strand
CCAAAAGATTCAAGTTTCTTTTTGCCGAAACCACGGATTTCTTTCAGTTCTTTTTCATTCCGTGGAATAACCTGGGATATATCCTGAATCGATTGAACCTGCAAAATCATATACACCGGCAACCCCAGTTCTTCAGCCTTCAGATCGCGCCATCGTTTGAGTATCCCAAACAATTCATGATTTATTTTTCCTCCCTCGGGAGCGGTTTTTCTGCTACGTCTTGTCCTTAAACTCACTTCATCCAATGTAGCTTTTGCTCTGATATTTATATAATTACTCATGTGGAACCCTTTTTCACAGGCCTTAAGGCAGATTGTCTTATAGTTGGCCTCATAAAGAAGCTTTTCCATTGCTTCCCGCACTTTTTTCTTAACCTGTTTATTATCGCTCTCAAAAGAAATATCAGAAACCGGGGCCAGGATATTCTTATCGATTTCCGAGGTAAAGTACAAGCTGGCTTTCCTGATCCTTTCCTGCAAAAATTCACCTGGCTGCGTGTCTTTTTCCTCTTGCAGGATGGAGAGTAATTGATGTCGGAACTTTTCAGCCACTTTGATAGTATCGTTTTCCAGATGGTCGATAAAACCCTTGATATCCGGAATATTGGTCATTTTAAGTGATTTGGCATTTTCTCTGATGGTTTTATTCAGATAACGATAAGGCATCAGGAAGTGTTGAAACTCAAATAACTCCATAAGCAATTCTTTCCTGAACTGCTTCTGAGCTTCCCAGAGGTGCTCACGCGCCGGTGGATTCTCTTCAATACTTTGGGTGAACCGGTTGATGGTCATATCTGTTTTTATTGCCCCTCTCTGTATCCGGGAACTGAGAACCATTCCCTCGAGTGTCCTGCAACGGCTCAAGGCAACATAAACCTGACCGAAAGCGAATGCGGCCTCTACATCGATCACAGCCCGGTCGAAAGTAAGTCCCTGGCTCTTATGCACCGTAATGGCCCAGGCCAGTTTGAGAGGTATCTGTGTAAAGGTTCCTTCTACAGTTTCAGTGATCTCCCGGGTTTGTTCATTAAGGGTGTACCGGATATTCTGCCATTCCAGCGGGTGAACTTCAATTGGGTCTTCATCTTCAGGGCATTGTACCATTACTGTATCTTCCTCCATATCCACAACTTTACCGATCTTGCCATTGAAGAAAAGTTTTTCCGGATCCGGATCATTTTTTACGAACATAACCTGTGCTCCCACCTTCAGGGATAGTTCAGGAAGGGTTGGGAAATTGTATTCGGGATAATTCCCATTTACCTCAGCCAGGAAAGTCTGAGCAGGTGTTTTTAATGCAGCCAGTTTGCCATCATTGATATTGGCAGCCTTGGCATTATGGGTAGTAAGAATGATATAGCCATCCTCTCCGGGATTAAAATCTGTTAAATATCGTGCATTTAGCTTGTTCAGACTATCGTCATCAAGCTTGTTTGATCGTACTTTATTCAGGAGCTGTATAAAGTTTTCGTCTGTCTGCCTGTATACATGTTTTAATTCAATTGTAACGAAGGGTGTGCTTTGCAATGCTTTGCTGCTGAAGAAGAATGCCGTATCGTAATGATTCCTGAGCAGGCTCCATTCCTCATCTTTTACGACCGGAGCCAGCTGTTGCATATCTCCGATCATCAGCAACTGCACTCCACCGAAGGGTTGCGCCCGGTTCCTTATACGACGGAGGGTTTCATCAATACCATCCAGTAAATCTGCCCTCACCATACTTATTTCATCTATGATCAAGAGGTCAAGTGATCGCATGATTCTTATCTTGTCACGACTGAATTTCTGCCTGTGGTATTCCGGGTCATCCTCTTTCCTTTCCCTGATAAATCCTGGTAAATAAGGGCCGAATGGCAACTGGAAGAAAGAATGTATGGTCACGCCTCCGGCATTGATAGCAGCAACGCCTGTGGGAGCTACCACAACCATACGCTTAATGCAGCTATTTTTCAGGTTATGTAGGAATGTTGTTTTTCCTGTACCTGCTTTTCCTGTGAGAAAAATATTATGGCCTGTACTTTCAACGAACTCCCTGGCCAGTTTAAGCTGCTCATTTGGGATCTCTTTCATATTCCTGCAAATTAATAAATATTAAAATATCCATGCAACCCGGGATCAAAGTTATAAACATGATCAGATCTGATCCTGAAGTTATCTATTAGTTCCGGAAATCAGAAAATATACCCCTTCAAAATAAAAAAATGAACCAAAAAGTAAATACTTTGCTATTTGTTACATCAACGAAATAGTATGTCAGGGCTGTGGAATATGGAAAGTTAAGTTTTAAGTGTATCAGGATGATTTTATTGGTTTGCAGGAAGTTGTCTTCCGATGAGTTATTCGTAACTTTGAATTTAATAAGAATTTCAGAATCCAGGCAAAATACAAGTTGGATAGTAAAGGAGTAAATATCAATGATGCGACAAGATTTTGGTATCCGTTGGATAACGCTGCCAAAATCTATCCTGCCATTATGAATGAAGAGGTAACGGCTGTTTTTAGAATTACTGTTGTGCTGAAACACCCTGTAAGGATAGAGCCGTTCATGAAAGCATTGTCCATCGCCGAAAAGCGATTTCCTTACTTTAGGGTGAAGTTGAAAAAAGGTTTCTTTTGGTATTACCTGGAACAGACATCGTTGCATATCCCTGTTAAAGCTGATGATACAATGCCTTGCAGAAGTTTCGGCACGAAAGGATTGTTAATACGCCTGCTTGTTGCGCAAAACCGTATTTCGGCAGAGTTTTCGCATGTGTTAACAGATGGTACCGGTGCACTTGAATTTTTAAGAACCCTTCTGATTCTGTATTTCCAAAAATCCGGAATTTCCCTTCCTGCCGGTTTTAAATGTGTAAATCCTGATGACACTCTCCTTGAAGAAGAATATGAAGATTCTTTCAATCGTTATTTTCAGGAGGACATTCCTCCAATGTTCAAACGATCAAAAGCTTTCCATCTGCCTTTTCAGTTGCAAACCGCACCCAGGTTCACAACAAGGCAGGTATTCCTGTCCCTTGAGGATATACGGAATCAGGCTGCCGGCAAGGGTGTTAGTATAAATGATTATCTTGTTTCAGTATATTTGTTTGTTCTTCAGGAAATATATAAGGAAACGGGTATTTTAAGCAGATTTAAACGCTATAAAACGATCCGCATACAGGTCCCGGTCAATCTGAGAAACTTATTTCCTTCGGTAACTATGCGTAACTTTTCATTGTTTGTAATGCCGGAAATTGACCTGAGACTGGGACATTATACTTTTGATGAGATTATTAAGACAGTCTATCATCAGATTCGTCTTGAAACCGATGAAAAGCTAATCAATAAGAATATTTCCAAAAATGTAGGCAGTGAGAAAAAAATCTACGTCAGAAGCATGCCCTTATTCCTGAAGAGTTTGATTTTAAGACAGAAATATTATTCCCGTGGTGTTAGTCAATACAGTGGTGTGGTTACCAATATGGGAAAACCAACCTTTCCTCCGGAAATGGAAAATATGATTGATTATTTTGTATTTACCCCCCCTCCTCCGAACAGAATGCTGAAAATCAGTTGTGGAATCATTGGTTTTCGTGATTCCCTGGTATTGAGTTTTGGGAATATTTCGAAATCTACTGTTCTTGAGGATAAATTTCTTAAGTATTTAAGGGATCAGGGGATTGAAACCCATTATGACAACAATAAACTGGTAGATAAATGAAAACATGTACATCCTGCGGTGTCGAACTTGAAAACAATATGAATTATTGCCCGCTTTGCGGAGAACCGGTAATGCCAGACCAAAATGATAACAGACATCCTGCAGGATTGAGAAAACATAAACAGGAAGGCAAACCATTAACGGATTTTCAGAAATTAAATGCAGTGCAAAAGCGGAAAATATTTTGGGAAATATCCGGAATTATTCTTCTTTCAGGGATACTGATCCCAATGATCATAGATCTTATAATATCTGCTAATCTTACCTGGTCAAAATTCTCCGTATCAGCTTGTGCAGCATTATTAATAAACATAACACTAATTTGTTTATGGCCTAAAAATGGTGTCCTGCTGCTTTTAGGAAGCTTCCTTTCTCTTGCGATGCTGTTAATCCTTCTGGATGCTTACACAGGTAGTTATGGATGGGGATTGCAACTCGGACTTCCATTGCTTCTTGCTTTTTACTTTATATTATTTATTCTGATATATATCATACGGAAAGCAAGACTAAAACAACTCAATCTGATTTCCTATTCCTTAATTGCATGTGGATTGTTTTGTATTGTTTCAGAATTATTCATATCCCTGTATCTGGGAAATAATGTCGTATTGCGCTGGAGTTTACTGGTTATGGCATCAGTATTACCAGTGGCAGGGATACTGTTTTATATTCATTCCCGATTGAAAAAAGGAACGGATTTAAGAAGATTCTTCCACATTTAAATTTCTGGGGTTGTTAATGCAGGAAAGAAAATGCAGAACTCCCCAATAATTCATTCCAAAGATCCCTTCCTGAAACAAATGAAAGAAAAATCCCTGAAACCAAACCATGATAAAGCCCAAGCGACCATAAGTTTCCCCATTTAAAATAAACACGGATAAAAATGTATTCCATAATAAAAGTGTAAAGCATTAATGGAACACTTGGATAATGGACCAGTGAAAAAAGCAGAGCGGTGAGTAAACCAATCTGTGAATCGGAGATTTTTATGGTAGAAATGGTCTTTAAATTTCCGGCAACAAGGCCCGCGGTCATAAACTGCTGTATGGTTCCCCAAATCGGGTAAAATATCAAAACCGGAATAATATGCCAGTTTACAATAGCTGAACCGGATGCCAGTCCGTAGATTATGATTCCTGCGACAAAAATAAGCGCATAAGGCAAGAGAGCAAGCATCGATTTTCGGAAGTCATGCTTACGAAATCCCCATCGACTAAGAACTTTGGGATTTTTTATATACTTGGTCAGAATAAACAATAACCAGAACAAACAGGCACCGGTTATAAAAAGCAACCTGAAACCGAATTCGTCCATCAAAACAAATTTTAGAATTCCTGTTAAAAGAACAGCTAATATTTCAAGCCATTTCTCTTTCTCAGGGAAATTTACTTTTCCCATGTTTTTAGAGCATCAGGTTATTGTGTAAAAGTAACAGATTTAATCCGCATTATGATGCAGGCATTTTGGATAAACTTTAAAATACAGCCTTAGCTATCTCCCGGATATTATCCGACTTCCCCATGGTAAAATAATGTAAGACGGGGACCTTATGTTGAATAAGTTCTTTCGACTGTGAGATGCACCATTCTATCCCGGCCTGCCTGGCGTGATGATTATCCGGACATGCTTCTATCTCCTTTTCCAGTTCCTCCGGGATAGAAATATTAAAGGTACGGGGTAAGGTTTTAAGCTGGCTTTTGGTAGAAACCGGTTTTAGACCCGGGATAATAGGGACAGTTATTCCGGCTTCACGGCATTTCTTTTCAAATTTAAAGAAGTCGTTATTATCATAAAACATCTGGGTTACGATATATTCAGCGCCTGCATCAATTTTTTCTTTGAGATATCGGATATCGGATTGCAGGTTAGGTGATTCAATGTGTTTCTCAGGATAGCCGGCGACTCCCAGGGAAAAGAATGTTGGATCGGAGTTGACCAGTTCTTCATCCAGGTATTGTCCCCGGTTCAGGTCCCTGATCTGGCGGATCAGATCAACGGCATATACGTGGCCATCGGATTCCGGACGGAAGAACTTTTCTCCCGGAAGGTTATCACCACGAATAACAAGCAGGTTGTGTATTCCCAGGAAATGCAGGTCGATCAGGGCGTTTTCTGTTTCCTCCCTGGAAAACCCACCACAGATAATATGAGGTACCACGTTAACCTTGTACTTAAACTTAATCGCGGCAGATATTCCTACCGTTCCCGGGCGCTTTCTCACAGTCTTCTTTTCTATTCTGCCTCCGGGATGTTCTTTGTAAGATATCTCTTCCCGGTGATAGGTCACATCGATGAAAGCCGGTTGGAATTCCATAAGCGGATCTATGGTGCGATAGATGCTTTCGATAGTTTCTCCTTTTAGTGGGGGAAGTATCTCGAAGGTGAACAGTGTTTCGTTTGATTTTTGTATTGCCTCTATGACTTTCATGCAAATCTTATTTGTAATTCAGATTAGGACCAAGCCACTTTTCCGCTTCTGATAAACTCATGCCCTTTCTTTCGGCATAATCGGATAGTTGATCCTTTCCTATCCTTCCAACATTGAAATATCTGGATTCAGGATGGGAAAAGTAATATCCTGAAACGGAAGCCACCGGGATCATTACAAAGTTCTCACTCAGACGGATACCCATCTGTTCTGCCTGCAACATGCTGAATATCTTAGCTTTTTCCGTGTGGTCGGGACATGCAGGATATCCCGGGGCAGGACGGATGCCTCGGTAAGACTCGCTGAGAAGCTCCTCCCGTTTTAACTGTTCGTTGGGGGCATATCCCCATAATTCTTTTCTTACCTTTTCATGCAATGCTTCAGCAAAAGCCTCGGCAAGCCTGTCGGAAAGAATTTTTAACATGATCCCCGAATAATCGTCGTTTTCCCTGGCCATTTTCGCGGCATGTTCTTCAGTCCCAATCCCGGCTGTAACAGCGAAAAGCCCTACGTAATCTTTAATTCCGGAATTAAGGGGTGCGATATAATCCGCCAGGCAACGGTTAGCTTCACCGGTATTCTTTTTTTCCTGGTTCCTCAGGAAGCAAAGCCGTGAGATCACCGGTGATCTGCTTTCATCAGCAAAAACAAGCACATCGTCTCCTTCCGAGTTGGCTGGGAACAAACCCGCCACTCCGGATGCTCTGATCAAATGGTTCTCAATAATCTTGTCCAAAAGTAAGTTGGCGTCATGGTAAAGCTTTTGTGCTTCGGAACCTTTTACGGGATCCTGAAATATTTTAGGATATTTTCCTGGTAATTCCCATGCATGGAAGAAGAAGGTCCAGTCGATGTATTGCCGCAGTTCCTGCAAAGGAAAATCCTGGAATATTGTTAACCCGGGAACACTTGGAACCGTTGGAGAATAAGGATTTTCATCAAAGTGAAAATTGTTTTTCCGGGCATCCTGTATGGAAATGTATTCGCTTCCTTTCATTCTTTGAGTGTACTCATCATTGAGTCTTTCATAGCGTGTTCGAATTTCTTCGGCAAACTTGACCTTATCGGCAGGGGAGAGGAGTTTTTTCAGGATTTGTGTGCCTCTGGAAGCATCCCTGACATGTATCACAGGGTGGTCATATACAGGGGCTATTTTTATGGCAGTGTGGATCTCCGAGGTAGTGGCACCACCGATTAGCAGGGGCTTGCTGAATCCCCGCCGTTGCAGTTCCGAGGCTACATGCACCATTTCATCCAGGGAAGGAGTGATCAACCCGCTCAGGCCGATAACGTCGACATTATGTGATTGGGCTTCCATCAATATTCTGTCGGCAGGAACCATAACCCCAAGGTCGATCACATCGTAGTTGTTGCATCCCAGAACCACTCCGACAATATTTTTACCAATATCGTGCACATCGCCTTTCACAGTAGCCAGAAGCACTTTCCCTGCAGATCTCTGTCCGCTTGTATTATCCTTTTCTGCTTCCAGCCAAGGAAGGAGGACTCCCACAGCCTTTTTCATCACGCGTGCGCTTTTGACAACCTGGGGAAGGAACATTTTACCGGAGCCAAAGAGGTCTCCAACGGTGTTCATTCCTTCCATTAAGGGTCCTTCAATGATATCCAATGCCTTAGGATGTATTTCCCTTGCTTCAAGTACATCTTCCTCAATATAATCCGGAATACCTTTGATCAGAGCGTGTTTAAGCCTTTCGTCTGCATTTTCCTTTCTCCACTCCGCTGTTTTTTGGATTTCCTGAGGGCCGGCTTCAAGATTACCGGCATAGGCCAGCAGTCTTTCAGCAGCATTTTTACGACGGTTTACAACAACATCTTCCGTAAGTGTAAGGAGTTCGGCCGGAATTTCATCGTAAACCTGCAGCATGCCGGCGTTCACGATGCCCATATCCATACCGGCTTTAACGGCATGGTAAAGGAAGACGCTGTGCATGGCTTCCCGTATCAGGTCATTGCCACGAAAAGAAAAGGATAGATTGCTGACGCCTCCGCTTACCTTTGCAAAAGGCAGGTTTTCCCTGATCCATTTTACTGTCCGGACATAATCGACAGCATAAGAGTTGTGCTCATCCATCCCGGTAGCTATGGTAAGGATATTCGGGTCGAAGATGATATCCTGGGGCGGGATTCCGGCCTTTTCGGTCAGGAGTTCATATGCCCGCCGGCAGATAGAGGTTTTTCTTTCGTAAGTAACAGCCTGGCCTTCTTCATCAAAAGCCATCACTACCATGGCGGCGCCGTATTTTCTGATAGTCCTGGCTTTTTCCAGGAAATCGGTTTCCCCTTCCTTCAGGCTGATGGAGTTAACAATTCCCTTTCCCTGCAGGCATTGCAAACCGGCTTCCAATACTTCCCATTTTGAAGAATCTATCATGACAGGCACCTTTGCAATATCAGGATCAGAAGCCAGCATATTCAGGAAGGCCGTCATTTCCTGTCGGGCATCAAGCATGGCGTCATCCATGTTGACGTCAATGATCTGTGCGCCACCTTCTGCTTGCTGGCGGGCAATTTCAAGTGCTTCTTCGTATTTTTTATCCCTGATAAGCCTGGCAAAACGTTTTGAACCCGATACATTCGTTCGTTCGCCTATGTTGATAAAATTGCTTCCAGGAAAGACTGCCAGGGCTTCCATGCCGCTCAAATGCAATTCATAATCGGGCCGTGGAACTAACCTGGGTGTAAACATCTTTGCCTGTTCTGCAAATACTCTGATATGAGCCGGCGTGGTTCCACAACAACCACCGATAATGTTCACAAATCCATCCGACATGAATTCGCGGATATAGGCTCCCATAACCTCCGGTGTTTCATCATATTCTCCGAACTGATTGGGAAGCCCTGCGTTTGGATATGCAATGGTGAAAAAGGGTGTTTTACCGGATAATTCCTCAATATACGGCCTTAATTCTCTGGCTCCCATGGCGCAGTTCAAACCAATCGCAAGCGGATTAGCATGGGAAACAGAATAAAGAAAGGCTTCCAGGGTCTGACCGGAAAGAGTCCTGCCACTGGCATCTGTTATGGTTCCTGAAACGATCAGGGGAATATCAATCCCTCTTTCTTCCTGTATATCCAGGATAGCCTTGATGGCTGCTTTGGCATTGAGTGTGTCAAAGATGGTTTCGATGATCAGAATGTCGGCACCACCATCCAGTAAACCATTGGCCTGTTCATGATATGCCTGGTATAATTCTTTAAAAGTAATTGCTCTGAATCCCGGAAGGTTGACGTCCGGCGACATGGAGGCTGTCCGGTTGGTAGGTCCGATGGATCCGGCAACAAATTTCCGTCTTCCTGGATTTGATTGTAAATATACGTTTACCGCTTCGCAGGCAATACGCGCCGATTGAAAATTCATCCCGTAAACCCGTCCTTCCAATCCGTAAT
>JAHJRE010000189.1 GCA_018831055.1 Bacteroidota bacterium | reverse complement strand
TGGGGTGCTGGGGTGCTGGGGTGCTGGGGTGCTGGGGTACTGGGTTACTGGGATGCTGGGGTGCTGGGGTGCTGGGAGTAACATGTAGCTTGAAACCTGCAACCTGCAACTATTTTTTCCTTTTCCTCCTCCAAACGAATCTATTCCACTTCCCGGATTTGATTTACCTTTGCAGGCCTGATGAAGACCAAGAAATTATACTTAGAGACTTACGGCTGTCAGATGAATTTTTCCGACAGTGAAATTGTTGTATCCATCCTGGAAAAGGAGGGTTATGAGATAACAACGGACCCTTCGGAAGCAGATTTGATGTTGGTGAACACCTGTTCTATCCGCGACAACGCGGAGCAGCGTGTCTGGAATCGTTTGCGGGAGCTTAAGTCGTTCAGGAAGAAAAACCCGGCACTTCGTATCGGTGTGCTGGGTTGCATGGCGGAAAGGCTCAAACAGCAACTTATGGAAGAAGAGAAAGCTGTTGATCTGATTGCCGGGCCTGATGCCTATCGTGATCTCCCCGATTTGATAGCTGATGCCGGTGATGGCCGCAAGACTGCCAATGTGCTATTATCCGCGGAAGAGACCTATGCCGAGATAAGTCCGGTGCGCTACGATTCCAATGGTGTTTCTGCTTTTATCTCTATCATGCGCGGTTGCGAGAATTTTTGTGCATATTGCGTTGTCCCTTTCACCCGGGGAAAGGAAAGGAGCAGAGAGCCTGAAACTATCGTAAAAGAGGCACAAGATTTATTTGAACAGGGTTACCGGGAGGTTACCCTGCTCGGACAAAATGTGAATTCCTATCGCTGGCTTCAGGAAAATGTTGTACCGGTGGACTTCCCGGCCTTGCTTGCTAAAGTTGCCATGGTGAGCCCATTGCTGAGGGTACGTTTTGCCACATCCCATCCCAAAGACCTATCCGATGAGTTGTTGCATACCATGGCCCGCCATCCCAATATTTGCGATTCCATTCATCTGCCGGTGCAATCAGGCTCTTCACGCATCCTGAAACTAATGAACAGGAAATATACCAGGGAGTGGTATATGGACCGCATCCTGGCTATTAAGAAAATACTTCCCGGATGCGGATTGTCAACCGATATCATCACAGGGTTCTGTTCGGAAACAGAGGATGATCACCGTGAAACCCTGTCGATGATGGAATGGGCCGGTTACGATTATGCATTTATGTTTAAATATTCGGAACGGCCCGGCACGCTGGCTGCAAAAAAACTGAGCGATGATGTCTCCGATGATATAAAATCAAGGAGGCTTCAGGAAATTATTGACCTGCAACAGAAACTATCCCATAAAAGCAATCAGCGGGATATCGGCAACATTTTTGAAGTCCTGGTGGAAGGGTTCTCCCGAAAATCGAATGACTATCTTTCAGGCAGAAACAGTCAGAACAAAGTCATTGTCTTTCCCGCCAATGGCGCTAAGCCGGGTAATTATCAACAGGTACGGGTGACTGATTGCACCAGCGCTACCCTTATTGGTGAAACAGTGAAATCAAACGTTTGATAAGGCGCTTTCCAGTGTATCGAATTTATGACGGTAATCGTCCATCGAACGACGAATGATCTCATGTGCTTCCTGTATCCCAAAAGTGTGAGTTATTTCCACATCTCTTTCTTTTCCGGGCAGGTCCTTGTAAGTCAGGAAATAGTGTTTAAGACGATCCACAACCAGTTCCGGGCAGTCGCTGATATCCTTGTAATCACCGTAAACCGCATCGTTCTGTAAAACGGCGATGATTTTGTCGTCGGACTCGTTGCCGTCAAGCATCCTGAAACCGCCTATGGGCCTTGCCCTGACCAGGATATCCCCGTGAACGATCTGTTTTTCTGTTAATACACAAATATCAATCGGGTCACCATCGCCCTTGATCTCTTTGCGCCCGGTTTTTTCCATGCAGTAATCTGCCACTCGTTCCCCCGAATATGTCTGAGGTATAAAACCATACAGGGCAGGAACTGTATTGGAATATTTCTGTGGCCGATCGAGGCGCAGATAGCCGGTAACCTTGTCAACTTCATATTTCACCGTATCGGTGGTTACCATTTCGATGAAGATCATCAGCACTTCAGGAGCTGCGTCGCCAATGTCAACCCCATGCCAGGGGTGCGATTTATATCGGAGGCCCATCAGCCGGCCTATGGGATCCATCAGGATATTGGGCATAGTGTAAGGTTTTATTGAATTGCGAAAATACGATTATTCGTGGCTAAATACCAATTACCAAAAAATTAACATATCATAACCTGTAAATAACCTGATTATTTTATCTTTGCGTCAAATTACGGAAATATGGCAGAAAAAATCAAAGGTAGCATTTCCCAGATCATCGGCCCCGTGATCGATGTGACTTTCCCTGATGATTCAAAGATACCTAATATTTATGATGCACTGCAGGTTACAAATGACCTTGGGCATGTGATCGTGCTTGAATGTCAGCAGGATATTGGGGAAAATACTATCAGAACCATTGCCATGGACTCTACCGATGGTCTGAAGCGCGGTATGGAAGTGGTTTCCACTGGAGGCCCGATCACCATGCCTACAGGTGAAGAGATACGTGGCAGGTTATTTAATGTTATTGGCGAGACCATTGATGGTTTAGGTACCGTGGCCAAAACCCATCCTTATCCCATACACCGTACGCCTCCCAGGTTTGAAAACCTGTCAACTTCCAAAGAGGTATTGTTTACGGGGATCAAGGTGATCGACCTGATTGAGCCCTATGCCAAAGGAGGCAAGATCGGTTTGTTCGGTGGTGCCGGCGTTGGTAAGACAGTCATCATCATGGAGTTGATCAATAACATTGCCAAGAAGTATTCCGGACTTTCCGTTTTCGGTGGTGTGGGTGAAAGAACCCGCGAAGGGAACGACCTTCTCAGGGAAATGATCGAATCCGGTGTAATAAAATATGGAGATGAGTTTTTAAAAGATATGGAAGCCGGTGGTTGGGACCTTTCCAAGGTTGACCGCAAACTTCTGGCAGAATCGCAGGCTACCCTGGTTTTCGGACAGATGAATGAGCCTCCGGGTGCCCGCGCAAGAGTAGCACTTTCAGGATTAACCCTTGCGGAGTACTTCCGCGATGGAGATGAGAAATCCGGTGGAAGGGATATCCTGTTTTTTATCGATAATATTTTCCGTTTTACCCAGGCTGGCTCGGAGGTATCAGCACTCCTCGGCCGTATGCCCTCCGCTGTGGGTTACCAGCCTACACTGGCTACAGAAATGGGTATACTCCAGGAAAGGATCACATCTACGAAAAGAGGATCCATCACCTCCGTACAGGCTATCTATGTCCCCGCCGATGACCTTACCGACCCTGCACCCGCTACCACCTTTGCTCACCTGGATGCTACCACGGTGCTGAGCCGCAAGATTTCCGAACTTGGAATCTATCCCGCCGTTGACCCGCTGGATTCAACTTCCAGGATCCTGTCGCCCGATGTTGTCGGTGAAGAGCACTATAGAACCGCACAAAAGGTAAAAGAGATACTCCAACGCTATAAAGACTTACAGGATATCATTGCTATCCTTGGTATGGAAGAGCTATCGGAAAGCGATAAGCTTATCGTACACAGGGCAAGGCGCGTACAGCGTTTCCTGTCGCAACCTTTCCACGTGGCCGAACAGTTTACCGGATTGAAAGGTACCATGGTTTCGATTGAAGATACCATCAAGGGTTTTAACATGATCATGAACGGGGATGTGGATGAGTATCCTGAATCAGCCTTCAATCTTGTTGGTACCATAGAGGAAGCCATTGAGAAAGGAAAGAAAATCATGGAGGAATCAAAATAATAAAACCTTACCAGCATGCTGCTTGAGATCATTACCCCAGATAAAACAATTTATTCCGGTGAAGTAGACCTGATACAGTTACCCGGACTGGAAGGGTCGTTTGAGATACTCGACCAGCATGCTTCCCTGATCAGCGTGTTGAAAAAAGGCATGATCAAGATCAGAGACAACTCAAATAAGGATTCTTTCTTTGAAATTAACGGCGGCGTGGTGGAAGTGCTCCATAACAAGGTTCTTGTCCTGGCCGAATAAAACCCTCCTTGTTTTTATTGATTCTGCCTTTTTCTTTTCGTATATTTGAAAAAGATCACATTAAAATTAGGTGTATGCTTAACTTTTTCTATAAAGACAAAGGAAAGGTCAGCTATATTGTAAAGGGAAAGCCGGGTACTTTTAATGTAACGTATCAGTGTGGTGAGGAAACCCATCAGTTTGACGAAGTGAGAAGTGGCTGGAAATATTCTTTTGATCCTTGCAAAAGCGGTTATTATTACATTTCAGCCCAGGCGAACCAAAAAAATGCTTCCGTAACCGTTCGGGTGTATTGCAAAGGAAAACTGATACAGGAGGTCATAAACTCGGGAGATTATGCCATTGCTCTGGCTGCCGGTACCAGAAAATAATCTGGTCCTTTACTTGTCTTGACAATATTCCTGAATAGCTTTTTCGGCATTGAAATAGCCGAGCGATTTGGCTTTGTTCCAATCGTAGCAGGCTTCATAGTCGTTGCCAAGCATATGATATGCTATTCCCCGGTTAAAATATGCTTCGGCATTGTCTTCTTTAAGTTCAATGGATTTGTTGAAATCCAGGATGGCTCCGTTGTAATCTTTCATCCGGCCCCTTGCTGTTCCGCGGTTGTAATAGGCCTTTGACCAGTTTGGATTGATGTCGATGGCTTTGCTGTAATCTTTTATTGCATTCCGGAAATCATTGATATGATAATAGACCAGTCCGCGATACAATAATGAAAGGGTGTCTTCCGGTGATATTTTAAGAGCATTGGTGAAAGCGCCGATGGCTCCTTGGAAATCATTGGCATAATAACGGCCAAGACCCAGATTATAATAAGCCTTCCGGTTTTCGGGATCCATTGATACTACCTTTTCAAAATGCTTTATCCCACCGGTATAATCTCCTTTCTCGTAGCTGTCGGTTCCGGCTCTGAACTCTTGGCTCACAGCGGAGCTGGAGATATTATCCATTCCGGCAGGAGGCTCCTTGGCCGCTTCTTTGGAGGGCTGCATGAGCATGGGTTTGTCGACGGGATTCTTTTCTGTTTCCAGCTTTGCTATGGAGTCGGGATCAATTTTCTTGGCCATTTCCGCTATTTCACTCCCATCCCGGGTTTCTTGCTGTTTGCCGGAATTACAGGAATAAAGCAGAAAAAGTGAAATGAAAAGGAAAAACAAGTATCTCATAAAAACAATATTTAACGGTGCTAACAATTTTGTAAACGTACAAAGTTAGGAAAAAATGAATGTCCAGGAATAAATGGTCAAATGGATTATCCTCCTAATGACCTATATTTTCCCTTTACCAAGGAGTTTCCCAAGCATCCAGAATCCGAACAATCCTGCTCCAAGGAAGATCGCGCTTCCAACCCATTTAAGATGCTCCCAGGATGAAATGATGGAAGCACCAATAATTAGCGCTGCAAGAATGATGGCAATGGAAATCCTTTTGCTGACCTGGTCGAGTTTTTGAATCATAGGCTCCAGTCCCTGATGCTCAAACTGTATCTTTATTTTCCCTTCCCGGGTTTTATATAAAATCTCGGAAATATCGCCGGGCAATTCTTTGAACAATTGGGTGATATTATGAAAGGTGTCCGAAATTTCCCTTGCATAACGCGCCGGATTGAACTGCTTTTTCAGGAGGCTGGTTGCAAAAGGCTGCATTTCTTTGGCAATGTCGATTTTGGGGTTCAGCATGGTAGCAACACCTTCAATTGTTATCAGAGCCTTGATGAGAAGATAAATGGTAGGAGGTATGCTTAATCCAAATCTTACAATCAGATCTATGGATTTATTCATGACCTCCCCGAAATTAATTTCTTTCAGGGAACTGAACTGGTATTGCTTCATCATGTCGGAGATCTCGAATTCCAGTTCATCCTTATGCTCAAAATGCTTTTTGCCGGAAAGAAGGAGAAGGGCTTCCGTCATACGTCCAGGGTTTTTCTGAACATAACCCAGAACATATTTTCCCAGGAAATCGAGTTGGTATGGCCGCAGTTTCCCCATCATGCCGAAATCAATAAAAACGATCTTTCCGTCTTTTCGTATGAAAAGATTACCGGGATGAGGATCGGCATGAAAGAAACCATGGGTGAAAATTTGCTCGAAGACCAGACTGGCTCCTTTATGGGCAATATCAACGGGATCTATCCCTGCTTTCTCGAGTTCATCTATTTTATCAACCTTTATCCCTTCAATAAATTCCTCGATTAAAAGTTTGTTGTTCGAATATTCGGTATAAACCTGGGGGACATAAATATCGGGATTATTCTGGAACATGTTTTGGAACCGCTTCACATTGGAAGCTTCGTGTGTGAAGTTCAGTTCATCCTGGATAGAACGTCCGAATTCCTGAACTACTCCCACAACATTAATAGCCTGGAATTCAGGATTATTTTTCTGTATTTTCCTGGCAAAAAATTCCATAATGCTGAGATCCAGTTTTATCTTTTTATCGATACCGGGGCGCTGTATCTTGATCACCACATGGGTTCCATCTTTTAGAACCCCAGTATAAGCCTGCCCAATGGAAGCAGAAGCTATATGCTTTTCATTAATAGACTCAAACACTTCATTTACAGGCTTTTTAAGCTGCTTTTGTATTTCTGCCATAGCAATTTCATCGCGCAGAGGATGTGCGTCATCCTGTAGTTTTTTCAATTCATTCCGGAGGTCTTTGGAGATGATATCCGGCCTGTCGGCCAGAATTTGTCCGAATTTTATATACGTAGGTCCAAGATCTTCTATAGCCATCCGCAATCTTTCGTTTTTGCTGATTGACTCAATGTTTTTCAGCCTGTTCCTGGAAACTAGTGCTTTCCCCAGACCACTTTTAGTAACAAAATCGCCAAAGCCATATTTAAGCATGATGGCAATTATCTCTCTTGCTCTTCCAATTTGATGATAGGCAAGTCCCAGATGTGATAAATTCATAAGTTATAATTGTATTGGTTAATTATGGTCGATCTGATGAAGGTGAAATTCAAGGTCGTTCAGGGTGTGTTCAAAATCTCTGACAGCCGTTTGCGGAATTTTAAATGCGGCGTTAACCTGTTGAACGGCGCGGATTCTGGAAATGAGGTCGTTTGTGTAATTCTCATCAAGAATATCCTGTGTGATCAGGAAGTAATCGGTTTGTTTTTGTGTGGGAATAAGTTTCTTATCCGGGTGATGATTGGATATCAGGATAAAAGTTGCCCTGGATTCCGGATCTGTATATATAAAATTTGAATATGCGTTTTCATCTTGCTCATTTTCATGCTGAAGAAAATCATCGGCTTTCCTGAAATTAAATAACAAGGCCTGGTTGAGAAAAAGGCATAGTCTGTAATCCTTCAGATGGCTGGAGATGCCTATAATAGTTACATTTCCGCTTTGTTGCGGTTTCAGGGTGACTTTCCTGGGCATATATTCAGAGTATGCTTTAAAAGTACAAAAAAAATGAAGTTCTGTTAACTTTCTGAGGGAGGGAATAAAATATTCCAGGCTCGTTCGGCGGCTTGCTTTTCAGCATTTTTAATAGAGTAATCCTGTCCTTTTGAAACAGGAGTTTCGTCAATAAAAACCTCAACAATATATTGTTTATTAAACCCTTCTCCGGTTTCATCAACTACCTTAAAGTCGACATTCTTTTTTTCTTTTTGGGACCATTCGATAAGGCGACTTTTATAATTTGTCTCTTCATTTTCGAGTTCGTCAATATCGAGATGCATTGTGATGATCCTGTTGACCACCACTTTTTTTGTGAATTCAAAGCCTTTATCAAGATATAGGGCTCCGATCAGAGCTTCAAAGGCATCACCCCTCATGGATTTACTCATTACTTTGGTTTCCGGGCTCGACTGGATCAGTTTATCAATACCCAGTTTGACAGCAAGTTTATTGAGGCGGTTTCTGCATACTATTTTGGAACGCATTTCGGTAAGGAAACCCTCATCTTTTAAGGGGAAACGCTTAAAAAGGTAATCGGCAACAATAGCGCTGAGGAGGGCATCTCCGAGGTATTCCAATCGTTCGTTGTTGATACGGACTCCATTCATGGTTTCCGTTAGTGAACGGTGACGGAAAGCAAGTTTATAAAGATGAATATTCCCGGGGCAGAATCCCAGAAGATTGAAAATAGCTTGTGAAAATGCTCTGTCAGAAGAAAAAAATATCCGAAAATATTTACGTAGGTTCAAAATCGACAATTTATCCTGTAAATTTCCTGAAAATAATGGAAGCATTGTGACCTCCGAATCCGAAAGTATTCGACAATGCGTTATTAATAATCCGTTTCTGTGCTTTATGATAGGTAAAATTCAGTTTATTGTCGATTTCCGGGTCATCGGTAAAATGATTGATCGTGGGTGGCACGATATCATTAACCACGGCGAGCACGCTGGCAATGGCTTCGATGGCTCCGGCCGCTCCCAGCAGGTGCCCTGTCATGGATTTGGTGGAGTTGATGTTGATCTTGTAGGCATGATCACCGAACAGGCTTACGATAGCCTTGGGCTCGGAAATATCTCCCAGTGGGGTGGATGTTCCGTGTGTATTGATGTGATCAATGTCTTCAGGATTCATACCTGCATCTTCCAGTGCCCATTTCATGGAAAGCTTTGCGCCTTCACCTTCCGGATGCGGCGAAGTCATGTGGTACGCATCCGCCGATAAGCCGCAACCGGCAACCTCAGCATAGATTTTTGCACCACGTGCTTTTGCATGTTCATATTCTTCAAATATCAAAGCGCAACCTCCTTCACCCAGGACGAAACCATCGCGGTCTTTGTCGAACGGCCGGGAAGCTGTCTTCGGATCGTCATTTCGCGTTGAAATGGCATGCATAGCATTGAACCCGCCAATTCCTCCTTCTGTGATGGATGCTTCAGAACCGCCACAGAGGAAAATCCTGGCTTTGCCAAGCCGGATGTAATTGTAGGCATCAATAAGCGCATTGGCTGATGATGCACAAGCCGAAACTGTAGCAAAATTAGGGCCTCGGAAACCATATTTTATGGAAATATGTCCGGATGCTATGTCGGCAATCATTTTTGGAATGAAGAAGGGATTAAAGCGAGGTGTGCCGTCTCCCTTGGCAAAGGCTATGATCTCCGTCTGAAAAGTCTCCAGTCCGCCAATCCCCGAAGCCCAGATAACACCTATCTGGTCATGGTCAATCGACTCCTGGTTCAAACCCGCATCGATAACCGCCTGTTCGGCAGCTATCAGAGCGTAGTGAGTGTAAGGGTCATACTTCCTGACTTCCTTACGGTCAAAATAATTCAATGGATCGAATCCTTTGACCTCACAGGCAAATTGCGTTTTGAATTTGGAAGCATCAAAGTGCGTGATTTTATCAGCACTACTGACTCCGTTGACCAATCCCGTCCATAGTTCTTCAACGGTATTACCCAACGGAGTCAATGCACCTAAACCGGTAATGACTACGCGTTTTAACTCCATGCAAAGGGGAATTAATTATTTTGCGTTGTTCTCAATGTACTGGATGGCTTCACCAACAGTACCAATCTTTTCTGCCTGATCGTCTGGTATTGCGATGTTGAATTCTTTTTCAAACTCCATGATCAACTCAACAGTGTCAAGTGAGTCAGCCCCTAAATCATTTGTGAAACTTGCTTCGGGTGTAACCTCGTTTTCATCTACGCCAAGCTTATCAACGATGATAGCTTTAACTCTTGCTGAAATGTCAGACATAACTCTTTTATTTTGGTTAAACAGGGTGCAAAGAAATGAATTTTCATAAAAATTTCCAAAAGAAATATTATAATTTTGAGGTTCGATATATGTATGCCGTTGATTGATAATTAATTGACGCTTTCGGCCGGAGGTCACTGTAAATGAGTGACTTTATAAAAGCCTCTTCGGCCGGTAGCCTGAATGAACCAGTCATTCTATGAAGAAAATTGCAATATTCGCCTCCGGTAACGGTTCTAATGCGGAACGAATCGCCAGGAATTTCAGCGATCATCCCCTGGCCAGGGTAGCTTTGATACTCACAAACAAACCGGATGCTTTTGTCCTGGAGAGAGCTCGCAACCTCGGTATCCCTTCCGTTGTTTTTAACCGTGGGGAATTTTACAATTCCCGGAGGATCACAGATCTTCTGAAAAGTGAGGGTATTGACTTCATCGTCCTGGCCGGATTTCTCTGGCTGGTACCCGATCATCTTCTGGACGCCTTTCCTAACCGGATTGTAAATATCCATCCTGCCCTGCTTCCTGCATACGGCGGCAAAGGAATGTACGGTGATAAAGTACATGAAGCCGTTTTAAAGTCGGGCGACATGTTTTCAGGAATAACCATACATTATGTTAATGGTATATATGATAATGGAGAAATAATCTTCCAGGAAAAGGTAAAGGTAATGCCAGAAGAAACCATCGACTCACTGGCATCAAAGATACATGAACTTGAGTACCGCCACTATCCTGAAGTTATTGAAAAACTGCTTGGCAAACTTACTTAGCCGAATATCGTATAAAAAAACAGTGTGACTACCGGGAGGCAGCCACACTGTCAAACCAAAAACCAAAATTCATGAATCAAAATGCACAATGTAAAACTAACATGAAATTATTGGTACGAAGAAATATATGAAATAAAGAACGCACTACAAAAATATAACACATTTCATGCCACTTTTGTTAACTGCCGTTAACGAAAGTTAAAAAAAGTTAATTTTAATATCCTGTTATTGCCAAACATTACTTTTGTTTTATGAACAAAAGAATCTTTCTTTCCATCATAGTTTTGATAACATTGGCCCTTGTGGGTTTAATGGTGATCCAGGTTTACTGGATAAAAAATACCATCGCAGTCCGGCAGGCCAACTTCACACGTAGTGTTAACGAAGCAGTATCCAATGTTATTTTCCGGCTTGAGAAAATTGAGATGGCGAGGGAAATGAAAGAACGTCTTGATATTTTAAAAGACGAGCAAAATGTACCCTTTGTTACAGATTCGCTCAGTGTTAAACTTTTCAGAGAGATCCAGGAAATTACCAACCGTGCCGACCTGGAAAAATTCTTTAATAAATATTTTCTTACCAGGGATATTTTTGAGAATATCCTTCTTAACAGGCCGCATCGTTATGTTGAACAACGATTGAATTATAGTCTTCTCGACTCCTTGTTACAGGATGAATTCAACAAAAAGAGCATCAACACGGATTTTAAATTCGGAGTTTTCAGCCCGTTGAGGAATAAAATGGTTATCATCAGCATGGGTGTTGATCCTACGCTCCTGCTCAAGGATGGCTTTGCCTTCACTTTGTATCCCAGCGATATGGTTTCGGAAAGAGATTATCTTGTGGTTTTCTTTCCCAACGAACTACGTTTCCTGATAAGCCAGATGTGGGGACTGCTTTCTATATCCTCTCTCCTTATGATCATTATTATCTTATCGTTTACTTATACCATAATTATTATCCTGAAGCAAAAGAAACTCTCTGAGATGAAGAACGACTTCATCAACAATATGACCCATGAATTTAAAACCCCGATCTCAACCATTTCTTTGGCATGCCAGGCATTGAGTGATAATGATGTCAGCAAAACGCAGGATCTGTATGATACCTATATTCGCGTTATCAACGAGGAGAATTCCCGTCTGGGAGTTATGGCTGAAAAAATACTGCAGACAGCCATCCTGGATAAAGGACAACTCCGGCTGAACTGTGAGCATTTTGATGTTCATGAGGTCATTCGCGATATGGTTAAAAAGATCGGTTTCCAGGTTGAGATAAAAGACGGAAAGATAAATACAGATCTTAAGGCCAGTCCCTCTGTGATTTATGCTGATAAAATGCATATAACCAATACCATAAATAATATCCTCGATAATGCGAATAAATACACTCCGCAGAAACCTCAGATTTTGGTCAGTACGGAGAACGCCCGCAATGGGATCACGATAAGCATACAGGATAATGGTATCGGGATCAGCAAATCGAATCAGAAGAAGATTTTTGAAAAACTCTACCGTGTGAGTTCAGGTGATGTACATGATTTCAAAGGCTTCGGCCTGGGGCTGAGTTATGTCAAAGCCATTGTGGACGCACACGGAGGATCGGTGAAGCTGGAGAGCGAATTGCGAAAAGGAACGAAATTTGATGTATTTTTACCCTATCAGACCAATAAAAACTGAAAGCTATGGATTCGGAGAAGATCAATATTTTACTGGCAGAAGACGACAGAAATCTGGGTACCATATTAAAAGCATATCTGGAGGCTAAAGGTTTCAACACCACCCTGGGGGTGAACGGACAGGAAGCTCTTAAGGCCTACCAGAAGCAAAAATTTGATTTTTGCATTATTGATGTGATGATGCCGGTGATGGATGGTTTTTCACTGGCGAGAGAAATACGATTATCGGATAAGGAAATACCAATACTTTTTCTTACGGCTAAATCGATGCAGGAAGATAAGCTTAAGGGATTTGAGGTTGGCGCCGATGATTACCTCACAAAGCCATTTAACATGGAAGAGTTGGTGGCAAGGATACGGGCCATTCTGCGCAGGGCTTCCGAATCGAAGGAGGAACCTATGCAGGATGTTTTTCCATTAGGTAGCCTGAAATTTGACAGGACACGACAGGTGCTTCTTACCAAAGAAAAAGAAATAAGGCTAACTTCCAAGGAATCCGCTTTACTGGAACTGTTATGCGAGCATTTAAATGAAACGGTTGACCGCAGTATTGCTTTGACCAGAATATGGCACGACGACAGTTATTTCAACGCACGCAGTATGGATGTATATGTCACTAAACTCAGAAAATATTTGAAGGCTGATCCTTCCGTTGAACTGATGAATGTGCATGGTGTCGGGTTCAAACTTGTTGCAGCTCCGGTTTAATACACGTTTATAAACTTGAAAAGAGTGCTTCCCGGGTTTGGAATCGGATAGGGTGTAATGTGTCTCCAACGATGTTCCAGAGCACAGCAGATCCCGGCCCTTTTTCCTTATTGCTGAGCACGATCAGCGTCTTACCCTGGGCCATATCGCGGATATAATAAGCCCGGAATCCTTTCCACCAGCCGAAATGATAAACAGTACTGTCTTCCTGTGTTTTGATCCTCCAGCCAAAACCGTAGTTGTCGTTACGCCTCCAGTATTTCGGGCTGCCTGGCATAAATGCTTGCTGTAAAGTCTTTTCACTTACCAGGGCGAAATCATTGAGAGCACAGTCAAATCTGAACAAGTCTTCAACACTGGCGTAAACGCCCTTATCGCCGGTAACTCCATTCAGATAATCGTCGGGAACCGGATAGGGCCTCCACCGGTAATTCTTATGACCCATCACTTCAAGCGGTGGATATGCCGGTATGCCGGATTCATTTTTAAGACTGTAGACAAACGAATCGTGCATACCCAGTGGCAGGAAAATGTATTCCCGCACAAATTTCCCGAATGGCATACCTGTCGCTTTTTCTACTACAGATGCCAATAGCGCGTAGTTAGTGTTGCAGTAATGAAATCCGTTATCAGGACTAAAATACGGGGCGGGTTTATACTTTTCAAATAGTTCCAGCATATCATCGTTGGAAAGCGGGATGCTTTTGTCAGGCCATTTATTATGCGCCAGCGTCATGTATCTTGATAAGCCTGATCTGTGTGTGAGGAGATGCCGTATCGTAATCCCCTGATAAGGAAAATCAGGGAGGAACTTTTGCAGTGTGTCTTCGAAATCCAGCACTTCCCTTTCCTTCAGGATCATGATCGACATTGCCGTAATCATCTTCGAAACGGATGCAAGTTGAAAGGCAGAATTGAGGTTAAGGGAATCGCGGGTTTTAAATTTGCTGTAACCAAAAGCATTTTTATAGATCAGGTGTCCTTTTTCCGCGTAGAGCACGGTACCATTAAACCAGTTATTGCAAGCCATTTGCCTGAAAAGGCTGTCGATCCAGGCGGCCTTGGTTTCAATGCTGGCAGGTTCAGGGACCGTGACGGAAGCGTATTGGTCCGGAGCCGTGGAAGCAAGGTTCGACGGCCGGTCGCACGTAATAAGGAAAATAAGTAATAAAAAAATGATCTTTGTAGCGCGCATGCGTAGTTAATACATAGTAAAGTGAACCATTAACTGAAAATCATGCACAAAAGTATAGTAACCATTATAAATTTCAACACCCAATGATGTTTTTTTTGAACAGGAGCCTGTTAAATCAGTAATCTTACCATTTAGTACCCTCAAAGTATGTACTTATTTGGTTTTATGTAAATCGCTTAACCATTTCAGGGCTTCAGGTTGCAACCCACCCTCAGCCCCCTGCAACCAGCCCTCAGCCCCCAGCAACCTGCCCCCTGCAACTTGCTCCCTGTAACTATTTTTTACATCCCCAACACTCAAATTATTTACTTAATCGTTTGATTTACATATTCTGAATGATATTCCCTGAATCCCGCTTTACGATAAAAATCCAGGGCAGCAGGATGATCCAGTTCGCAGGTATGAAGCCATACCCTTTCGGGATGTGTATTCCATGCTTCCTGTAAAACCAGCCCGAAGAATATTTTCCCAAGCCCCTTGCCAATATAGGCTTCTGAAAGCCCAAAGTATACGATCTCTACCGATCCTGCCACACTCATGTCGAGTTCGGCAAAACCAATGATTCGTCCATTATGATGTAAAATATAAATCCGGGTATCCGGGTGTTGTATGATTTTCTGTATTTCTTCCCTGCTGACCAGCAACCGGTTATACCATTTCCACTTTTCTCCAATGTTACGGTAAATTTCCAGGTACTTATCAGGATCAGGGTTTGGTAGCCTGCTGACCACGAACCCTTCCGGAAAACAATCTGGAAGGTTTTCGGGTTTGGTCTTCATTTCCAGATAATGGGTCAATGCGGGTACAATCCTCATTTAGCCTGGGATGTTTCAATACAGGTCCGAAAATGGTTTACTTTATATACAGAAGCTTATGGGTCTCCGACCTGTTTCCCTTTTGATCCTGGAAAGTAATAAAATAAGTTCCTTCCGGCAGGATTCCCGGTTCCCACTCCATAATACTTTGACCTTCGTTGACGGCCATTTCCTCAACAATTTTTCCTGAGATATCT
>JAHJRE010000188.1 GCA_018831055.1 Bacteroidota bacterium | reverse complement strand
GAGGCTGGCCTCCATGAATTGTCAAAGGCCACCATCTGGGGGCTGGCACCGCCGGTGAGCATTACGTCGCGTTCAAGAACATAGACGTCATTCCCCGGGGAAGTATTTGTTGCCATGTAGTATCCATCTCGCCAAACTCCAAGCTTTTCATAATCAGGCAAGTCGTCCACATCAAAGGAATAAGCATACCATGTACCTGTTGGATCATTCGTCGTTGAGACTGCAACCATAACATAATCATTGCCACTCCCATATGCTGATGGAATTGAAAATTCCGCAACCAGCCATCTATCTGCCTGTTCATCGTAAAGTACGATTGGATCTCCGTCATTTCTTGTAGAACCTGCAACACCGCTAAACAGAGTATTCAGAGCAGTTGGTCCTGCCTCCAGAGTGCCTGATTTGCTGTATATCGCATACACAACATTAATGGTCTGCATAAAATGATCAGGCCCCACGGTTCCGTTGCAATCGGGAGGATACGATGAAGAAGCCTGTCCTTCAAAATTCTGATAAACGGTAGCACTGGTCATGGGTGCCCTGTTGCTTTGGTTCAGCAGGGGATCAAGGCCCTGGTAGGCATTTTCAAGGTTTTCGTACAAGCGGGTATGCTTGCGGGGCTTTTTCGCTTTGGCTTCTGCTTTGGCAGCCATTTCGGCAAGCTCTTCAGGAGTGAGTTGGGGAATATCCCTTAAAGGTGGAGTTTCTCCCAGGAAAACTCCGTTGCTGATACGATTGGGCGATTGCTGGGCATAGATTAAACCTGGTAGAAAAAGCAGAATTAAACAGGTGGTGATTATAAACTGAAATCTTTTCATGGCGTACAAGTGATTGAAGATGGTGCTGTTAGATGGGTTAGTTTGTTACCGAATTTCTAAATATGAAATTATGTGCAAAGATAAATATTTTCTTTTTCCGAAGCTACCTAAAAATGGTGGTAATTATACCCAATTCGCTAATATTCTTCATATTATGTTTTGATTTCCCAATAAATGATCAATCAATGTTTATCAATGTTAAAACAAGTTCATTAGTAAAAAAGCAGAAACCATCCTATCCAGGATGGTTTCCGAACATTCAGTGTATGAGGAGAGTGCAGAATCGGTTTTAGGCCGTCTTAAGCCTTAGTAGTGGATCGTGTTTATAGCCACAGGAAAATAGTTCCGCTGTAGCCGTTGTAGTACCAATCCATTTTGTATTTTGAAGGGCAATCGCCCGGTTCAATAGGCTGGTTGTTTTCATCGTAACCAAAGGTCAGTGTGGCACCGGTTGTGCTGGATGGAATATCAATGGTCTCAATTCCGGATACAGGGTTCCAGTTGCATGCTTGTGTAATTACAACCGATTGTGGGGTGGAAATGTAAAACTGATCACCGCTTCTGCTTACACCCCAGGTTACCACGTTACTATATGAACCAACCAATCCGAACCCATCCATTGCTACCGTGAAATCACCCAAAGTTCCTGTATAAAGCATCCTGCGGGCAATATTCCATGTCCGGTTTGTATTATCATCAAATTGGATGGTCATAAATCCTGTGGTTTTATGTATAACTTCGGTAAGGACGAAACCAAGCTGAACAAGCAATCCTCCGGTTACATTGGTGTGGGTTTGGGTTCCATTGATGGTTATGCTGTATTGCGTCTGAACATGGATTACATTAAAATTAATAATCTCTATAATAACCGTGGCTCCCTGCATCATCCAGTTTTCATTCACATGACGATGCACCCTTACCTGACCTGTACGATAAAGGGTTTCTTCACAATTTAAACCATGATAGGTAATGTAGTAAGTTACAGTATCGTTAACGACATTGGCTGAATCAATGGTTGCATTGCAGGGAAGCCAGTCAATAGAACGTTGGTTCCCTGCTGACATCACACTTTCTACATCCTGAAAAATCTCATCGGTTACCTTTTGCTGATAATTATCATCTGTAGATACTTCCTGCACAGAGGTTGATCCTTTCTGTGGATCGGGTTCCGGGGTTTCTTCTTCTTTCTTACATCCTGAGATTACCATTCCAATGGCCAGAAACAGGACTAAACCGAGCTTTAAGAAATTGTACTTTTTCATGGTTTATTGTTTTAGTGTTTCCCGTTATACACCGGTAAATGAATTTACCCTTATTCCGGAGGGAAAAAATATTGAATATTGAAAAAGAAAGGGGGAAGGGGGCAAGCTACAAGTTGCAAGTTACAGGCTGCAAGCTACAAGTTGCAAGCTGCAAGCTACAAGTTACAGGCTGCAAGCTACAAGTTACAGGCTGCAAGCTACAAGTTACAAGTTACAGGTTACAGGTGAGTTACACTGTATCCTGCAACCTGCAACTTTCATCATTCTGCCTGAATACTATTTATTTACTGTTGACTGTCAGCGACAGTTCTGTTACTCCGCAAACTCCGAAAAAGCCTGTAGCTCCGGCGCTCAGGTTGGTGCTGACGTTGGCATTGGTACCGGGGAACAGGCTCCCCTGCCAGGTGGTTTCCAGCAAAAGGGTTCTGATGTATTCTTCATGCTCCGGTGTCAGGGAGTAACGACGCTGCACGATCAGGCTTCCCACAGGGAAGTAGATTTTTTCCACTTCCGGAGCAAAAATCTCGCTCACATCAAGTGTGGTGAGAGAATAGAACAACATTCTTGCGTGGCATGAATCCGGGTCCTGATTCTCAAAACCCGGCACCCCATGCCAATCGATGATCACCTCCCACATAGCCGGATTAGTGGTGGCGAAGGCAGAGGCTACAAAATCTATCCTGAATAGTCCGTTATCTTCTTTTACATATGTCAGTTCGCTGAAATAGCGTGGTGGGGACATGGCCGACTTGGCTGTGTATAATTTGCTGTTATAAAAAATCTGCAGGTTATAATTTCGGTTAAGCCTGCCTATCACGGTTGAATCGCTCAGGTATGTACCCGGTGATTGCGGGTCCTCGGTAAGCACCCAGTCATCATCTTCGTTGCTGATAATCACCTGGGCCCCGCTCACCACGGCCGGTATCTGGTTGAGATCAACATTGACCCTGGTCAGCTTTACCTCATGCCGTTTCAGCTCATCAGTAAGAGTGGCTTCAACGGCAATAAGATCAATGGTGGTTTCCGGGACCCATTGATCATATTCCTTTACACATCCTGAAAAAAGGATGATCAATACAATATATGTGAGTTCCCTTTTCATTAAAACTTAAACTGATAATTTATTGAAGGAATTACTCCGGCCACGCTGATCATTGTGGGTACGAGTTCATAATTACCATCCAGATCGGCCGGGACAAGGTAGCGCCCGTCAGAATTTCTGTATTTATTATAACTCACTGTATAAGGATTTGCACGTCCATATGCATTATACAGGGTGAATACAACCTGGTGACGATATCTGCTTTCAGGTTTGTTGAGGCGACAGGTAACAGCCAAATCAAGCCGGTGGTAATCCGGTAAACGGGCATTGTTCTTTTGTCCGTATACAGGAACAGAATAACCATCATACTGATAAAACCCGATGGGCTCTGTCCAGGGATTCCCGGTCATGTATATCCAGTTAGCTGAGAAAGCCCATCTCCGATATGTATCGTATGAAATAAACAGACTAATATTGTGCGGACTGTCGTAAGATGCCGGATATATCTCACCTTGATTTACCTCGGGTGTCTTCACCATCGCCCTTGAATACGTATATCCCAGCCAGCCGCTAAACTTTCCTCCGGTTTTTTCCAGCAATAATTCGATTCCTTTCGACCAGGCCTCGCCAATTCTCAACTCCCCCTCCAACAAAGGATTATAGAGCAAATTAGCATGGTCGGCATAATCCAGATGATCATAAAAGTGTTTATAGAATCCTTCAACCGATACTCTTAGTTTTCCGGGGACGACATCGAACAGAATACCTGCCATGGTCTGGTCTGTTTTCAAAGGAGGTATATTAGGACCGGCAGGCGTCCATACATCGAGTGATGTAAAGGGGCCGCTGCCATTTGATAACAATTGCATATACTGAACAGTCCTGCTATATGCCGCTTTGATTTTTAGCCAGGAGAAAACATCAAAAGTAGCCGAAATCCTGGGTTCCGGTTCTGCAAAGCTTGAATAATATCTGTTTTTTGAAACATTAATTGTATCAATAACCTGGTGGTTTGCATCAAAATAATACACCCTTCCCGGCCCTATATTTTGCCACCAGGAAAGCCGCAAACCATAATACAAATGAAGTTTAGGAGTTAAATCCTGTTCGTTACCCGCATAAAATGAAAAGTCGTTGGAATAATATTTTGATACGGTAAGCACTGAAGAGCCATCTTCTGGATCTTCAAAGTAAATGTTACCCGGATCACTTATGTACCTTGAAAAACCCAATCCTGCCCGAAAGGTATTCCTGCTGTTGACATACCAGGAAACATCCTCTTTTACCGTCAGGTTCATGATGGAAGATTTCCAATACGTGCTTTTCTCCGGGGCAAGATGAAGAAAATACCTGTAATTGCCTGTATTAACATTTGTTACAGCAAAAACACGCGGATTGAAAATATGGTTCCAGCGCAGGGATGCTGCATAATTCTCCCAGCTGATTCCAAAAGACCGGTAAACGGAATTAATAATCCTGCGAAACTCATCCTTTCCTGTATAAAAAGTAAAAAATATCTGATCTTTTGCTCCGGATATAAGCTTTACCTTGGCGTTAAGATCATAGAAATAAATCCTGAAGGATGTTTCATTATCCATCAGGTCGTTTAGCCAGTTCAGCGTACTTAAGCGGCCCGAAATATTAAATGACAGTTTATCTTTTATAATTGGCCCATCAACGCTGAGGGATGAAGCATAAGGACCAATATTTCCTCCGAAACCAAAGCGGTTCATATTACCTTCGCGCGTTGTAACATCGATGACCGATGATGCCCTGCCTCCGTATTGGGCAGGGAAATCCCCTTTAAAAACCTTCATGTCGTTGACCGCATCCGGAGTTATCACCGAAAAGAAACCAAAAAGGTGGGAAGGATTATATATTGGAACTCCATCGATCATCAACAGGTTTTGATCGTGATTACCACCCCTGACGAAAAATAGTGATGAGCCATCACCGAAGGAGCGGATACCCGGAAGGGTTTGCAAGGCTTTTACCAGGTCCACATCTCCTGCGAAACCAGGCAACTTCGACAACTCCTTTCCGGTAAAGCTGAAATCCGATAAGCGATCAAGTCCGGAGATGGCTTCTGACCGGCTTCCTGTGATAATTACCTCATTAATACCCAGGATGGCTTCACGCAGACTGTTATTCAATTCCAAATTGCTCAGAAGTTTAACTTCTACCGTATCACTGGCATAACCGAGATAGGAAAAAACTATGTTTTGTTTGCCGCCCGGAAGACGCAGCGAGTAAAACCCGTAATTGTTTGTCGCTACACCTGTCTGTGTGCCTTCAAGATAAACATTGGCACCGATAAGCGCATCACCTGTGGTGATATCACGCAGAAAACCGCTTATTATAAAGGTATTCCCTTCTTCCCTATCTGAAATGTGACTAACAGTATCTTTCTTCTTTTTCAGGATAATCTGCCCCTGCACAGTAATCCATGAAATGCCATAATCATCCAACAATTCGTTAAGTGCCTCTGATACCGGAACCTGGTCAAAGTTTACATTGAGCTTTACACTCAGGTCTACCTGTTGATGACTGTATGAGAAACGTATTCCGCTTTCCCTTGAGATCTTGTTAATGATATGTTTCAGGCTTTTGTTTTCAATTTTCAGGGTTACAGGCTTACCGGTATCCTGAGAAAACCCTGGCAATGCAGCCACTATCAACAGTAAGCATATTGCCGGTGCAACAAGAATGTTATAGTTAACGCGGCTTAGCATCATTCAAGGCTTTATTGGCAACCTTTTCCTGACAAGATGATTTGATCTCCCCGGGTTTCAATCTTAAGATCCAGGGTCACGGCAATAATTTCCAGGATGGAATCCAGGGACTGCCGGTCAAAGCTGGCCGTCATCCGGCATGAGGAAAGATGCGGCCCATCCAGCTGAACCTGGCTTTGATATGCCTTGTTGAGTGCATATATTATGTTTTCGAGTGATTCTTCCTGAAATACAAAGAGCCTGGTCTTCCAGGAAATAAAATTGGGATCCTGATTTTGTGTAATGCGGATATCATTGACCTGCAATGCTATTTCTGCTTTATCTCCCGGAATCAATGTTGTCCCTGCTTTAACTCCTTCCTTCTTATAATAAACAGAAACGCTGCCATTTACAAGAATAACCTCCATAGATCCCGGAGCTGATTCGGTATTAATCAGGAAAGATGTTCCCAGTACCCTGACTCTCACATTATTATGTTCGATAATAAATGGTTTTTCATTATTCCGTGTAATTTCAAAAAAACCTTCACCATCCAGGATGACGGTACGGTGATCTCTTGAAAATTCTTCAGGGTACTTCAAAACAGAACCCTTGTTCAGGGTTATCCTGGAACCATCGGCCAGTAGTATTTCAGAAGCACTCTCCTTAGCAACAAATTGCTCCATTTGTCCACCCCTGATGTACTGATAAACGAAAAATAAGGGCACAGCGGCCAGGACGAGTACAGCGGCTATACGAAGTATCCAGCGCGATCCTGCTGCGAAAGAAATGGTTCTGGAATGTCTGATACGTTGTGTCACAGGAAGATCGGCATTATCTATCATCCTGGATGATAAAATATCCCATTCCCTTTCAATATCAACAGATTCCGCATCAGGTTGCCAGACTGCCAATTCCCAGGTCTTCCTGAATTCTTCAAAAACCCTTCGATTTTCCACCGAAGATTGCACCCAGGCAGATAATTCCCGTATCTCATCGGGGCCGGCTTCTCCCGAAAAATATCTGGTGATCAGATCCGTGTAATATGTATCGTTTTGTTTCATTGCCTCATTGTTATACACGAAAGAATTTCTTTACCCTTATGCATTCAATAAAAAAAGTATCAATATCGTCAGATATTCTTTTAATCTCTGCCGTAAATGGGCCAGTGCCTTCGACATCTGGGCCTCGACAGTTTTAACGGAAATGCCAAGCAGCTCAGCAATTTCCTGGTATTTCATATGCTCATTTCTATTAAAAAGAAAAACCTCGCGGCATTTTTCCGGAAGTTCATCAACTGCATTGTCTATTCTGTCGCGGAGTTCAGAAAGTTCGATATCAGGATTGGCTTCTGTTGCGGCATCATGCGAAAGTCCCTCCAGAGCAATTAATTCCCTGTCGAACTTGTTGTGGTCTCTTAAGTAATTCAGGGATCTGTTTCTCACAGAAGTAGAAAGATAGCTTTTTACCTCCCTTTCAGGATTGATTGTCGTACGTTTTTCCCATAATCCCAGGAATGATTCCTGCACAATTTCCCGGGCAGTATCAAAATCCTTGACATAGCGCATTGCAAACAGGGTCATCCTCCTGAACTCATTACGGAACAAAACTTCGAAATCCTTTTTATCTAGCATTCGGACAAGCTTTAAATAAAAGTGAAAGTTATGATTTTTTTTGTGGCTTTTTAATCTTTTTATAAACGACAAATCCGAAAAACTATTTTTATTCGGAGAACAATCCCCAACTACCGGCTGACCACGGAGTGATCCTCTATTTATAGCCCGGATAACTTCAAATACCATACGACCCCGGAGGGGTCGCATGTTTATAGTTCAGCCAACGCGACCCAACCCTCGACCCCGGAGGGGTCGCATGTTTATAGCCCGGATAAGACCACAGGCCGCACGACCCCGGAGGGGTCGCATGTTCTGTCGCTTTTCCGAAGAACGCCACCGCTAACTGTTGGGAGATCCCTCAGTCGCTTCGCTCCTTCGGCATGACATGTCGCTCCCCTTTTGAGCGAGCGACAGTGTCATTCCGACCGCCGCGACTGAGCTAAGCGAAGGAGTGAAGGGAGCAATCTCCTTCAATGCGCATTACCTTAAAGATACATGTTACAAGCTGCAAGTTACAAGCTGCATGTTGCAGCCTGCAACTTGTAACTTGTAACCGGGTACTATTTCTCATTTTTCCCCAACATGCACAATGAATCATTAATAGTTAAACCCTTTCCCAAAATGAACGTATAAGTTTTATACTTTTTTAACACAAAAAGCCATTAATTTACAGTGTTTTAGCACTATATTTGTGCTGACAACCAACTTATAACAATATTATGAAGCATATTCTACGCCTGATAACAGTCTTTCTGTTTTCCACTCAAGGCCTATTGTTCTCCCAGGAAATGCCATCAAACCGCACCTGCGACCCGGATAATCCTGTCCCGTTTTCCGTTAACAAAACGCATCTTACTGTTTGGAACGGCATGGAATATCAGCCTTTTCTGGTAAAAGGCATGAACCTGGGTGTGGCTGTTCCGGGAACTTTCCCTGGTGAACTGGCTGCAACACGTGAGCAATACTGGCGATGGATAACGCGTATCCATGAACTTGGCTACAACAGTATCCGTTTGTATACGCTTCATTACCCAAGAATGTATGAAGTTCTGGATTCTTTCAACCTTCAGCACCCTAAGAACCCAATCCACATCTTTCAGGGTGTCTGGCTGGAGGAGGAACTTCCAGGATATGCTCAGGATCTTTATTTCCTGACCGATACCTTTGATCTTCAAATTAGTGAAGTTGTGGATTGCATGCACGGTAACAGGGTCATCCCCCCCAGGCTTGGCAAAGCTTACGGTACCTACGATACGGATGTATCCAAATGGATTATGGGTTATATCATCGGCAGGGAGGTTCACCCCACAGAGGTGTTGATCACCAATGCCATGCATTACAACGATACATCATATACCGGTGAGATTTTCGGATTAGCCCCGGCCTCTCCTTCGGAAACATGGTTTGCCAAAAGATTGAACCACGTAGTAGCTTATGAAAGAAACACATACCAGACCGAACGGCCTGTCAGTTTTTCCAGTTGGCCCACCCTGGACCCCATCAAACATACCAATGTGTTGTTTCCTGATGAGGACACTGTATCGATCAGTCTGTCAAACCTTCAGTTTATTGATGCCCCGGCAGGTTATTTTGCCAGTTATCATGCATATCCCTATTACCCGGAGTTCATCAACCGGCAGGAAAGTTACCTTCCTTACCATGATTACTATGGACCGAATAGCTACCTTGGGTACCTGTATGACCTTAAATCAAGATATCCTGACTTCCCGTTGATCATTGCAGAATTCGGGACACCCGGAGGATGGGGCATTGCCCATTATTCCCAAAGCGGGATGCACCACGGTGGAAACACAGATAAACAACAAGGGGAAAATAATATCCGTATCCTTCATAATATTGAAGAATCGGGCTGCGGCGGTGGAATTCAGTTCGCCTGGATCGATGAATGGTTCAAGAGGACATGGATAACCGACCCCATGGACTATAACATGGAGTCGAGAATTTTATGGCTGAACGCCTGCGCTGCTGAACAGAATTTCGGGATGATCAGGTTTGAAAAACCCATTGTCTATT
>JAHJRE010000187.1 GCA_018831055.1 Bacteroidota bacterium | reverse complement strand
TGTATTTACTATAGGATTGGCAATATGCAATTTGATATTGTCAATGCATTGTAAATAGTAAATTCTCAATTGCATATCCTATTGCACATACAGAATACAGAATACAGAATCGCCAATTTTCCGGTTTTTCGTCATCTTAACATTATTTACTAATTTCGCATTTCATTACAACCTGATTTAACGTATCTCTGACGATTGAAGAAATACACAGGAATATTGCTCCTTTTTACCATGGTGTTGCCAATGCTCTCGCTGAACATTGCCTGGTACATCGAAAAGCAGGCCATTCGTATGGAGATCAGGGAAAAACTGTTTACTGAACCCGACAGAAGTAAACTGAAGCTCTTGAAGTTCAATGTCCGGGATGCCAAATCATTCCTTTCGTGGAAAGATAAACGGGAGTTTGAGTTTAATGGCAGGATGTATGATGTGGTTGAAACGGAAATGCTGGGCGATACAGTTGCCTACCTTTGCTGGCCTGATGATAAGGAAACCGGTCTGAACAGAAAACTGAACGAGATGACAGCCAGGGCAATGGGATCGGATAAGCAAAATAGCAACCGCAGATTACTGGTCGATTATCTCAAGGTCCAGTTTGTTCAAAATATCGTGGAATATGCCGGATGGCTTGCCGGGAAAGACCTTGTTCCCGGCTTCTTTTTCCTGGACCTTTATTCTTCTGTATACTTACCTCCGCTTTCTCCCCCTCCAAAAGTTTGTTGACCTGGAATGATATACAGGATCGTTATCCAGGACAAGCTTTACGATTTTTGTAGGATCCGGATTTATTCAACACCCGCTCTTCCCTGCCAACTCAATGGAGGAAAAGGGGGTAGATAAGATTCGAAATTGCTTTATATTAATTGAATTAAAATGAAAAGAATAAATACCCTGATATTGATCAGCTTGTTGATCAATTTTCCGGTTTTTTCGCAGATCATCACGGTCCTCGACAGCGAATCGGGGGCTCCTTTGGATATGGTGACCTTATCAAGCAACGACCCCAATTATTATACCATCACCAATGCAAAGGGACAGGCGGATATTTCCCGGCTGCGTGATGCGAAAAAGATAGATATCCGGCTGATCGGTTACAAGACCGAAGCTAAAAGCTACTCAGAACTGGAAGGCATGGAATTTGTCTTCAGTTTGCATCCTACGGCTATTTCTCTCGACCAACTTGTTGTTTCGGCAACGCGTTGGGAAATGGATGAAAGGGAGGTGCCTGCGAAGATCCTGACCATTTCTGCAAAAGAGATTGCCATGCAAAACCCGCAGACCGCGGCAGACCTCCTGGGTAATTCGGGAGAGATTTTCATACAGAAAAGCCAGCAGGGGGGAGGAAGCCCGATGATTAGGGGTTTTTCTACCAACCGCTTGCTTTATACTGTTGACGGGGTAAGGATGAATACAGCTATTTTCCGCAGCGGAAACCTGCAGAATGTCATTTCCCTCGATCCTTTTGCCATGGAAAATGCAGAAGTGATCTTCGGACCGGTTTCCCTGATATACGGGAGTGATGCTATCGGCGGCGTTATGAGTTTCCAGACCCTTATGCCCAGGTATTCGCTGACCGGTAAGACCCTTGTGACGGGAAATGCCATCGCAAGGTATTCTTCGGCGAATAATGAGATGACAGGTCATTTTCATGTGAAAATAGGATGGAAGAAATGGGCGTCCGTAACCAGCTTCTCTAGCAATCACTTCGGTGACCTGCGTATGGGAAGCTATGGCCCCGATGATTACCTGCGGCCCTGGTATGTGCAAAGACAGGATAGTACGGATGTTGTCGTTACCAATGATGACCCGGAAGTGCAGAAGCCTACCGGATATAACCAGGTAAATCTGATGCAGAAGGTCGGATTTAAACCCTCGGAACACTGGGAATTCGTTTACGGGTTTCATTATTCTGCCACAACAGAATATTCGCGTTACGACCGGCTGATCCGTAAGAAAAATGGATTGCCCCGCAGTGCTGAATGGTACTACGGTCCGCAGATATGGATGATGAATAACCTTACGGTCACCAATAAGTCGGTGAATACGGTTTATGACCACATGACACTCCGGCTGGCTCAGCAATATTTCGAAGAAAGCAGGATAGACCGTGATTACCGGAAATCCACCCGTTATAACCGTTTGGAAGAGGTTTATGCTTATTCGGCGAACCTCGATTTCGGGAAAACACTGGGATCAAGGCATGTGTTTTATTACGGATTGGAGGCTGTTGTGAATGATGTGAATTCAACAGGTACGGATGAAGATATCTCTACCGGTATATTTACCATGGGGCCATCCCGCTATCCCCAATCTACCTGGTCATCGTACGCTGCTTACCTGAGTTATCAGTTTAAGATCAGTGAAAAGCTGCTGGCACAGGCAGGACTCAGATACAACCAGTTTGTGTTAAATGCCGATTTTACCGATAATCTGGTTTTCTACCCATTCCCCTACTCCGAAGTGGAGATCAACGATGGAGCCCTTACGGGTAACCTGGGCATTGTTTACAATCCGACGGAACAATGGGCCATTGTTGCCAATGCTTCCACGGGATTCCGCTCCCCAAATGTGGATGATCTCGGGAAAGTTTTTGATTCTGAACCGGGTGCGGTGGTTGTGCCTAATCCCGATCTCAAAGCGGAATACGCGTGGAATATGGAATTGGGAGTGTCAAAGGTCTTTGGTGAATATATGAGAATTGATGTTACAGGATACTATACCCTGCTGGATGATGCCATGGTACGAAGAGATTATACTCTGAACGGTCTCGACAGCATCATGTACGACGGTGAAATGAGCCGGGTTCAGGCCATTCAGAATGCTTCGCAGGCCAATGTTTATGGCATTCAGGCTGGTGTGGAGATCAATCTGCCACAAGGGTTTGGACTCACGTCACAGTTTAACTACCAGAAAGGTGAGGAAGAGCTGGACGATGGCAGTACCAGTCCGCTAAGGCATGCCGCTCCGTGGTTCGGGATAACCCATTTGACCTTTAACGCGAGCAAACTGACCCTCGATCTGTATGCTATTTATAACGGGGAGGTAAGCTATGAGAACCTTCCTGAAGAAGAAAGGGGAAAGGATTATTTGTATGCAAAAGATATTAACGGTAATCCATACTCACCTGCATGGTATACACTAAACCTGAAAGCAGGATACCAGATCACCGATGTATTCAGTGTTTTTGCCGGTGTGGAGAATCTGACGGATCAACGCTACCGGCCTTACAGCTCCGGTATCTCAGCCCCGGGAAGAAACTTTATGCTGACACTGAAAGCAAGCTTTTGATCGAAGATCGGAGATCGGAGATCGATGATTGAAATCTCCGATCTCCGATCTCCGATCTCCGATCTTAGATTTTTCGTAATTTTGGGAAAACCTCTTTTCCTATGAAGATCCTACCTGTTGATAAAGTCCGTGAGGCAGATGCTTATACCATAAAAAATGAGCCGGTGGATTCCATTGAACTCATGGAGCGTGCCGCAAGAGAATGTTTTAAATGGATTTACAAACGCCTTAAGCGGGGAGAAAGGGTGAAGATCTTCTGCGGGCCGGGCAATAATGGCGGTGACGGGCTTGCTGTCGGACGCCAGCTCGCCAAGCAGGGTGTTCCGGTGGAAATCCATACTCTGAAGCTGGGTGGCAGGAGTACCGCTGATTTTAAGACAAATTACGAAAGACTTGATCTGGTCGGGGGCATCAGGGTATTTGAAATAACAGAAGGGGAGGCCTTTCCTGAACTGGAAGATTCCGATATCATTATTGATGCCATTTTCGGATCGGGATTGACAAGGCCTGTCGAAGGACTTGCTGCCGCTGTGATACACCATATCAACAGCTCCCCGGGGAAGGTTATTGCCATCGATATCCCATCCGGATTGTTCAGCGATACCTGCAGCGTTAAACATGGAAATGCCATTGTCAAGGCGGATTACACCTTGTCGTTCCAGTTTCCTAAGTACGCTTTTTTCTTCGCGGAAAATGAGCAGTTTGTGGGTGAATGGTTGGTTTTGCCCATTGGATTGCATCCTGATTTTATTGAGCAGGTTGCGGTTAAAAATTTCTTCCTGGAGCAAAAAGACATTTTTGCCATGTATGAGCCCAGGAAGAAATTCTCGCATAAAGGTAATTATGGCCATGCTTTACTGATTTCAGGAAGCTATGGCAAGATAGGCGCAGCGGTGATGGCTGCCAGGGCTGCCCTGAGGGCAGGAGCAGGGCTGGTTACTGCACATGTACCTGTGTGTGGCTATGATATCCTGCAAACAGCCCTGCCCGAAGCAATGGTGAGCCTCGACGATAACGAAAGGTTTTTCTCGGGCCACCCTGACCCGGGACTTTATAACGCCATCGGTATAGGTCCCGGACTGGGAACAGCAAAAGAAACTGCCACAGCCCTGAAGGTACTGATCCAGAACAGTCCCTTACCCCTGGTCATGGATGCAGATGCCCTGAACATCCTGGGTGAGAACAAGACGTGGATTGCTTTTCTTCCACCCAACAGTATTTTGACGCCACATCCCAAAGAGTTTGAACGCCTGGCCGGCAAGAGCGGAGATTGTTTTGAAAGGGTGGACATTCAGCGGGAGTTTGCAGTTAAACACCAGATTTACGTTGTGCTCAAAGGTGCTTATACCAGCATATGCTGTCCGGATGGGAGTTGCTGGTTTAATTCTACCGGTAACCCGGGGATGGCCACCGGGGGATCGGGCGATGTGCTGACGGGTATCATCCTGGGATTCCTGGCCCAGGGTTATTCACCCGGGGAAGCAGCCCTAATGGGTGTTTACATGCACGGACTTGCCGGGGATTATGCGGCATCAAGGCTCACAGAACCGGCAATGATTGCGGGAGATATCACAGAATTCCTGACAAGGGCTTTCAGAGATCTGATACAAAAATGATATTGCTTTGCAAAGTAAATGTCTCCTGTAGGATCAGGCAACCTTGGATTCCTCAACAAAATCCTCTTCTACTCGTAGGTTTTCTATAATAAAGTTTTGCCGGTCGGGAGTGTTTTTCCCCATGTAAAAGGTAAGGATTTCCTGTATGGGAAGATCCCGTTTCAGTAAGACAGGATCCAGCCGGATGGATGAACCGATGAAGTTCTTGAATTCATCAGGGGATATTTCACCCAGGCCTTTGAACCTTGTAATTTCAGGGTTGGTTCCCAGCTTTTTAATGGCGGCCCCTTTTTCTTCATCCGAATAGCAGTAAATGGTCTCTTTTTTATTGCGCACCCTGAAAAGTGGTGTTTGCAGGATGTACAGGTGGCCGGTTTTTATCAGGTCGGGATAGAACTGAAGGAAGAAGGTAAGCAGGAGCAAACGTATATGCATACCGTCGACATCGGCGTCGGTAGCGATCACGATATTGTTGTAGCGAAGGTTTTCCAGGTCTTCATCGATATTCAGGGCCGATTGCAGGAGGTTGAATTCCTCGTTCTGGTAAACGATTTTCTTACTGAGACCGAAGCAGTTCAGCGGCTTGCCTTTCAGGCTGAAAACAGCCTGTGTTGCTACATCTCTGGCTTTGGTGATGGAGCCGGAAGCAGAATCACCCTCGGTAATGAATAAGGTGGTCTCCAGTTTGCGTTCATCATTGCTGTTCAGATGTAAGCGGCAATCACGCAGTTTCTTGTTGTGAAGACTTGCTTTTTTCACACTTTCCCGGGCAAGTTTTTTAATACCTGCCAGTTCCTTGCGCTCTTTTTCCGATTGCAGGATCTTACGGTACAATGCTTCCGCCGTATCCCCGTTCTGGTGCAGAAAATTATCGAGTTGTTTCTTGATGATGTCTCCGATGTAGTTGCGTATGCTTGTCCCATCGGGCTCCATAAGCTGGGAGCCGAGTTTGGTTTTGGTTTGTGACTCAAAAACCGGTTCCTGGACTTTAAGGCTTATAGCTGCCAGGATGGAGGAACGGATGTCGCTCGTGTCGAAGTCTTTGTTGTAGAATTCCCTGATGGTCTTCACGATGGCCTCACGGAATGTGGCAAGATGTGTCCCACCCTGCGGGGTAAATTGCCCGTTCACAAAAGAATAATATTCCTCGCCGTATTGCCTGGAACTATGGGAAAAGGCACATTCAAAGTCGCCGTCGTAGATATGTATGATAGGGTAGATCAGGGGACCGTTACCGTTGATATTTCTTTCCAGGAGGTCTAGAAGGCCGTTCTCAGCGCGTAACTTCTCTCCGTTGTAATGTATGGTTAATCCTTTATTCAGGAAAACGTAGTTCCAGAGCAGCTTCTCCACGTACTCATTGATAAAATGAAAATGGCCGAAAAGTTCATTGTCGGGCACGAAAGTAACTATGGTTCCTTGTTTCAGTTCTTTTTCTTCCCTGATGGGTTCATCCAGGATAAGTTCACCGCGCTGGTATTCCACGATCTTGGTCTGTCCTTCCCGGATCGATTGTACCCTGAATTCTGAGGATAGCGCGTTAACCGCTTTGGAGCCGACACCATTCAGTCCGACTGCCTTTTTAAAAACTCTGGAATCGTATTTGGCTCCGGTGTTGATTCTGGATACACAGTCGATGACCTTGCCGAGGGGCATGCCCCGACCATGGTCACGGATAGTGACGGTTTGATCGGTAATGGTCACCTCGATGGTCTTACCGTACCCCATCACAAACTCGTCAATGGCATTGTCCATGATCTCTTTGATGAGGACGTAAATACCGTCGTCCTGAGATGCACCGTCGCCCAGCTTGCCAATATACATCCCCGGCCTGAGACGAATATGCTCTTTCCAGTCAGCGACCGGATACTGTCTTCTGTATATTTTTCGGACATTTCTCCCATGAT
>JAHJRE010000186.1 GCA_018831055.1 Bacteroidota bacterium | reverse complement strand
TTTTGCGGTTTCTCTTTTATTTCTTACAAACTTTTCGAGCTTTGAGCGGGTTTCAAATGATTCAATATACCATGTTAATAAAAAGGGCCCACCATCACCGAATGTTAATGAAGCATTGTATATCTCCGCGTAAAACATCATACGATTAATTTCCTGTGGATAGAAATTATGAACATAAGGGATAAGGTCGAATCCCCCTTTGTTGATCACCGATGCTTTATCCGATCTTTCAAAGGATTCCAGCAATTCTATCCCTGAAATACTTACCTGATCGCCCGGGAAATCGATTAATATTGGTTCTGTGGTAATATAGGGTTTTACCTTACGGTTTTGATCGGCAATAATGATTTCCATGTCATATTTCCCATTGGAAAGCAGGTAGCGATGCTGGTCCAGAAAATTGAAATTCACCTGTGTGGTATCATCAATTTCAGGACTAAGCAATTCGTATTTTGCAAAATCAACAATCTCTTCTCCCTGCCGGAATATTACTGTAACGGATACACTTCCCTGATACTTGCCGTTGGTCCCACGAACAAATTTTACGCTTTGTCCTACCACCGAAAGATAGGTTTCAACATACGGACCATCGGTGGGGGAGAGAAAAGTAGTATAATAAAGGTAGGCCTGAAGGTTTCCTGCCTTTTGGGAGTATGCCTGGTGAAAAAGGGTGAAGCTAAGCAGAATGATTAAAAACTGTTTCATCTTTTTATTAATAAATTATTTCCCTGATTTCGAAATCCTAACTAACCTTAAGCAAAATTAGCAAATATTGCAGCCGTGTCAAGTGTTAATAAGTTAACGGTTTTTATTGGCAAGTTAAAGGCTGTGGCCAATCATAAAAAAATTGTATTAATTTTGCCCCCGGAGAAATGCCGGAGCGGTCGAACGGGGCTGACTCGAAATCAGTTGTCCCGCGATAGCGGGACCGGGGGTTCGAATCCCTCTTTCTCCGCCAACAATAATTAATTATCCCTGTTTCGCCAGGGCCTGCCCCGGCGAAAGCCGGGGTTATATTCCTTTGCTGAGCTAACCACCTAACCATCTAACCATCTAACCATATAGCCATATAGCCATATAGTCATATAGCCACCTAACCATATAACCATATAGCCATATAATAAAAAAAACCCGGTTTGGCCGGGTTTCATGTTTAATATTGCGGAGGAAGAGGGATTCGAACCCCCGGACCGCGTAAACGGTCAACGGTTTTCAAGACCGCCGCATTCGACCGCTCTGCCATTCCTCCGCGGCAAAAATAGAAAAAAAACTCTCAGGTAAACCACCTGGTTTCATTTTTTAGGAAATTCTCAATAAGCAGGGTTTTATCCTGGCGTAAACCAGAAATTCACTAATTTTACCCTTTATCAATAAGCCCTTTTATATGGAAATTAATGCCGGTAACATGAGTAGTTTCGACTTGATAATGCGTGATAACGATTGGGCATTGTACCTTAACGGAAATCCCCTGCTTACTCCCGGAGGTTATGAAATAGCTCACCCTGAAGCAAGACTGCTCAAACACATTCTGACCCGGCTGAGCCTTGATGGTCATGTTGATACAGGTTCTGTCAACCCCTATACTTTATTCTCCTTTCAAAAGGATTTTCTCGACCTGGGAAATGATCCCCTTGCGCTGGGAATGCAGAAACTGGCGGATGAAGACATACTTGTTGGTATTAAAACAGGAAAAATAAATGTTATTCCCGGAAATGATAATGATAAAACGCTGGAGCTACTTGAAAACAATAGTTATATCCTTAATCTGATCTATACCGGTGTTTCGGAGATCAATACCTCTATTAACAATTTCCTGTTTACCGGCATTATGCCTGAAGAAAAGGATGTAGCCGGCCAGAGTTTTATTCATGACCGTATTTCGGATGCCTATCTTTCTATGAATCCAATGCAGCGATCGGCAGTTTGTCTGTTACTGCATTATCACCGAAGCGGTATTCTGCTTCCTTTACTTTTTGTTTCAGGAAGGATTATTGCTTCAGAATATGTAAACTTATGGGTTGCCACCCACCTGAAGTTTCCGGAACAATATGCTGCTAGTCTTCCCGGAGTTACAGGATATGAACCCGAGAGTCATGATTTAGTGCAGGATGCCGGATCGGCGGTAATGATGTTCCGCCGTTTGTACGAAGAAGCAATTCAGGTGAAGGAGTATTTATCTCTTTTCGAAGAAAATGGGAATTCTTTTATGGGAGTGTTATCTCTTATCCGGGAGGGTGAAAGTGATACTCTGGAATTCAAAACATCATTGCGCTGGGATGTATACCAGAACAAAAAGAACCCCGCCATAGAACATGCAAGCCTTAAATCTATTGCTGCCTTTTTAAACTCTTCCGGCGGCGATCTTCTTATAGGTGTGCGTGACGATGGATCCATCAGCGGCATTGAAATCGATGTCTTTGAAAATGATGACAAATTCCTCCTCCATTTTTGGAATCTGGTTAAATCATCCCTCGGGCAGGAATCTTCACCTTATGTTAAAACTATCCTGGAAAAATTTGACGGAAAAACCGTATGCCGTGTTTCATGCAATCCCGCTCCATTCCCGGTTTTTCTGCAACAAAAAGGTTTTGGTGAGGAATTTTACATCAGGGTGGGACCTGCAAGTGCAGCCCTGGAAATACGGGAAGCGTTAAAATATATAGAAGACAGATTCAACAGAAAACATTAATTTTTTGTTAAAATATTCTAAATTAGATTTATTCTAATTAATTTGAATTAATTTTGCAACTTCATTTCTGATTTGATATTCGGTCAATTTTTCAAAGGTATGAGTTATATTAAGTTTGATAAGGGCCAGTTGATTAATCTGGAGTATTCGTTAAACAAAGAGTTGATACGTTCGAACCGGGCGGGCGCATATGCCAGTATGACCATTATTTGCTGCAATACCCGTAAGTATCATGGATTATTGGTTGCTCCTCAACCGGGGATAGATTTCGAAAATCATGTATTGCTCTCCACGTTGGATGAAACTATCATCCAACATGAGGCGGAATTTAACCTGGGCATCCATAAATACCCGGGAGGGGTATACCAACCTAAGGGCCACAAGTATGTCCGGGATTTCAGTATGGATCCTATTCCTTATCTTGTTTATAGGGTTGGTGGTGTGGTCCTTAAAAAGGAAATGATCCTTATGGAAAACTTTGACCGGGTTTTGATACGCTATACCTTGTTGGAAGCTCATTCTCCCACAAAACTGCGATTCAGGCCTTTTCTTGCATTCAGGAACGTGCATAGCCTGCATCGTGCAAATATGTTTCTCAATGATAAATATGAGAATGTGCCGAACGGTATACGCATGAGACTTTATGCAGGATACAGTCCTCTGTATATGCAGTTCAGTAAAAAACCCGAGTATGTTCATGTCCCAAACTGGTATTACAATATTGAATACCAGGAAGAAATGCTTCGTGGTTATGATTATCAGGAGGATCTTTTTGTTCCCGGCTTTTTCGAATTATCAATAAAAAAAGGTGAAAGCATTGTTTTTGCTGCCGGTACTGAAGAGGTTAGTCCTGCTTCCCTTAAAACTTCTTATACAAGGGAGATTAAAAACCGTATTCCACGCGATAATTTTGAGAATTGTCTTTTTAATGCAGCCCAACAGTTTGTTGTTAAAAAAGGTAATAAAGCTGAGGTAATTGCCGGATTTCCCTGGTTTGGAAGGTGGGGAAGGGACACATTTGTTGCCCTTCCTGGACTTACGCTTACCTCCGGAAATGAGAATGCTTTCTGGGCTGTGATCAATACCATGGTTTCGGAGTTAAAAGGGCCTCTATTTCCTAATGCTGGTAAAGGTGATGGTTCCAATTTTCAGTCGGTGGATGCTCCACTCTGGTTCTTTTGGGCCCTGCAACAGTACCGGATTATTACAGGTAAATCCGGAGATATCTGGAAAAATTATGGAAAGAAAATGAAAAAGGTGCTTGAAGGCTACCGTGACGGGACCGATTATGATATCAGAATGCAGGAGGATGGTCTGCTTTATGCTGGCCAACCCGGCATTGCTCTTACCTGGATGGATGCTGTTGCCTACGGTAAACCTGTCACACCTCGCACCGGCCTTGCTGTTGAAGTAAATGCTTTATGGTACAATGCGATCCGGTACAGCCTTGAACTGGCTAAAGCTGCCGGTGATAAAGCTTTTGTCAAATCATGGGAACCTATAGCAGATATGATCCCTGCAGCTTTCATCAACACTTTCTGGCTTAAGGATAAGCAATACCTGGCTGATGTGATCAACAGGGATGAAATTGACCGCTCTCTTCGGCCTAACCAGATCTTTGCCGCATCTCTTCCTTACAGCATGATTGATGATGAAATAAAGCAGGCGGTGATCAAATCTGTTGAAAAGGAATTACTGACTTCAAGAGGCTTGCGCACATTATCTCCTCAGGATAAGAACTACAAAGGTATTTATTCAGGAAATCAGGGCCAGCGTGATGATGCTTATCACCAGGGTACGGTATTCCCATGGTTGCTTGGTCATTTTGCTGAAGCTTACCTTAATCTACACGGAAAATCCGGAACTAATTACATTAAAAAACTATACAAGGGCTTTGAAGAAGTGATGACAGAAGCCGGTATCGGAACTGTTTCTGAGGTATATGACGGCGATCCGCCTCATAAACCGGGTGGTGCTGTTTCGCAGGCCTGGAGTGTGGCCGAATTGATCAGAATAAAATATTTACTCGATAAATATGAACAGTAAAGCTGAACCGTTGTTTAGCTGCAAAATACTTCTTTGAGCATGAGAGTTTTAATGTTCGGGTGGGAATTTCCACCTCATATAACCGGAGGCTTAGGTACTGCCTGTTTCGGTTTGACCAAAGGCTTACTGAAAAAAGGCGTGGAAGTTATTTTTGTGGTTCCCAAAGCTTATGGTGATGAGGACCAGAATATAGTCCGGCTTATTAATGCCAGCGATATTCCCGTCGATTTCTCCGATCAGGAATACCAGGATTACTGGCGCCGGATTACTTATATGCAGATAGGTTCCAATCTTATCCCTTACGTTGGACCTGAGGAGTTCAGAAGGATCATGGAAGAAAAGGAACTGGAGAAATCTCTTTCTAATGATTCTGTTCTGGCAAAAAGGTTTGAGTTTTCAGGGAAATATGGTAAAGACCTGATGAACGAAGTGAAACGCTTCGCCCTGGTAGCTTCTGCTATTGCGGCGAAATATGATTTTGACGTTATTCACGCCCACGACTGGCTGACTTACCCTGCCGGAATTGCCGCTAAAGCCGTTAGCGGTAAACCCCTCGTTACCCATATGCATGCAACCGAATTCGACCGTTCCGGAGAAAATGTCAATCAAAATGTATACGACATTGAGCGTAAAGGGATGGAGGAAAGCGATATGGTTATCGCTGTGAGCAACCTTACACGAAATATCGTGATAAATCGCTATGGGATTGATGAAAATAAGGTAGTTACAATCTATAATGCCGTTGAGCCCAGTAATAGGGGAGAGGCAGATGTAAGGAGAAATGTTAAGGAAAAGGTCGTCACTTTCCTGGGGCGTATTACTTTCCAGAAAGGCCCGGATTATTTCGTTGAAGCCGCCAAAATGGTCATCGATAAAGACCCTGATGTAAGGTTTGTGATGGCTGGAACCGGCGACATGATGAATAAAATTATCCGAAGGGTTGCCCAGCTTGGTATCGCCACCAAATTTCATTTTACCGGATTCCTGAAAGGTGACGATGTAGATCATATGTTTGGCCTTAGCGATGTTTTTGTGATGCCATCAGTATCGGAACCTTTTGGGATAGTTCCCCTGGAAGCAATGCGTTCCAATGTCCCGGTTGTCATTTCAAAGCAATCCGGCGTTGCCGAAGTGCTGATCCATGCATTAAAAATCGACTTCTGGGATATCCATAGCATGGCCGATGCTATTTATGGTCTTTTACACTATGAAGGACTTTCAAAAATGTTCATAAGATATGGAAAGGATGAAGTGAATAACCTGAAGTGGGATAATGCCGCCAACCAGGTTAAGGATGTTTATAAACGAATATCAGGTGAAACTGTTTAACAATATTTTGGTATGAGATCAATTTGCTTTTATTTCCAGGTTCATCAGCCATTCCGGCTAAAAACCTACCGTTTTTTTAATATCGGGGAAGATCATCATTATTACGATGAATATCAGAATAAATACATTATAAAAAGGGTGGCTGAAAAGTGTTACCTGCCTATGAACAGCCTTTTGCTGGATCATATTAAAGAATATGGTCCCGCTTTTAAAGTGAGCTTTTCCATTTCAGGAACTGCCCTTGATCAGTTTGAAATGTATGCTCCGGACGTGTTGCAGAGTTTCAAAGACCTTGCCGCCACCGGTTGTGTTGAATTCCTTGCTGAAACACATGGTCATTCGCTGGCTGCTTTAAAAAGCCGCACAGAATTCGAGAACCAGGTAAACCGGCATGGCGAGAAAATTATGAAGCATTTCGGGATTAAACCCGTTACTTTCAGAAATACGGAGTTGATATATTCCGATACAATAGGCGAGATGGTTGCAGATATGGGTTATCAGACTATGCTTACGGAAGGCGCCAAGCATATCCTGGGCTGGAAAAGTCCTAATTATATGTATTGTAATGCTATCAATCCAAAACTTAAACTCCTGCTGAAGAATTTTCGCCTTAGTGATGATATTGCCTTCAGGTTTTCGCAACAAAGCTGGCAGGAATGGCCTTTAACAACAGAAAAGTTTGTGGGTTGGCTTAATGAAATTGATCCCAAAGAGGAAGTGGTGAACCTTTTTATGGATTATGAAACTTTTGGCGAACACCAGTGGCCAGAGACCGGTATTTTTGACTTTATGCGTGCCCTGCCTGCCAGAGTGTTCTCTCACTCAAACTTCACCTTTAACACTCCCTCAGAATTGGCTGCAAAAATGCAACCTGTTGGCTCTATACATGTACCTTACCCAATATCCTGGGCAGATGAGGAAAGAGATCTTACTGCATGGCTTGGAAATGAGTTGCAGGATGAAGCCTTTGCCAAACTCTATGAGCTGGAGGATAGTGTAAGAAACTGCCCTTATCCTGATATACAAAACGATTGGGTGTACCTCCAAACAAGTGATCATTTTTATTATATGTGCACCAAATGGTTTTCCGATGGAGATGTGCATAAATACTTCAATCCATACGGAACTCCATATGAGGCTTTCATTAATTACATGAACGTGTTGTCTGATTTTATTATTCGACTCAGGAATTGTTCATCTTCATCCGACTGGCAAACCATTAGCCAAAAGCAGGCTGAAGTCGTAGAAGATGTCAAAGAATTGGTAAGCAAAACTGCCCGGAAGATTTCCGAAAAGGTTAAATCAGGCACTAAACAGAAGAAAGCCGATCTGGATGACCTATTAAAAGTTTCAAATACCAGGATTAAAGGAATGGTTAAGGAAATGGATCTTGAAGAACTGGCAGTGGCCCTTAAGGATGCCGGTGATGAAATTCAGGAAAAGATTATCCGGAACCTTGGTGCTAAAGCTAAAGCTAGATACGAACAGTTACGGGATGAACTGGGTAAAGTTAAAAGCTCGGATATCCGTAAATTCCGCGATAAGTTGTTTAATATCCTTGATGGTAAGTAAATAATTCGTTTTAAATGGATTTTCAGGTAAGGGATAAGTGGTTTCTGGTTACCGGAGCAGGTTCGGGGTTGGGTAGGGCTGTGGCAGAACGCTTGTTGGCAGAGGATGCATGTGTTATTGCCTGTGCGCGCAATCTTCATGATTTCCCGGAACATGAAAAACTGATGCTCATCCCCGGTGATGTTCGCGATCCGGAGATTATCGGCTCATTGCTCAATTCTGCTTCCCAAAAGGATATACGGGGCGTTTTTATTAATGCCGGAGGACCTCCTGCCAGAACTTTCCTGGAAACAACTACAGAAGATTGGGATGAGGCTTACAGACTACTGTTTCGTTGGAAAGTGGAACTCGTGCACGGTTTGTTACCGCATTTCATTAGAAGACGCTTTGGTCGGATTGTTTTCAGCGAAAGCATTTCTGTTAAACAACCGGTGGAAAACCTGGTGCTTAGCAATTCCCTGCGTATGGCTGTTGTAGGCCTTGCCAAAACAATTTCAGAGGAATATGCACCACAGGGAATCACAGTGAATGTCATGGCTCCGGGGTATCATGATACTGCTGCCATTGATAGATTATTCCTGAAAAAGAGTCAACAAACCGGCAAGAGCACTGAGCATTACCGTGAGCAGATTGTTAAAGAAATTAATGTTGGCAAATTGGGAGATCCGGACGAGTTTGCCATCCTTGCTCTCTGGTTATTGTCGCCGCTGTCAGCCTATATTACAGGACAAACTCTGTCGGTGGATGGCGGAACTGTAAGGTATTCAATGGGTTAATGTTCTTTTTCTGTGATTGTTTTTACTCGAAATTTTCTTTTGCCCAATCTTATTACTTTTATATTTTCGCATTTCTGAAAAACTAAACTGCTGTTATGAATAACCATCCTATCAAAAAGCCTGATTTTCTTTTTGAAGTTAGCTGGGAAATTTGCAACAAAGTAGGCGGAATTTATACTGTTCTTTCTACTAAAGCTTTGACACTTGCCAATGAACTTAAAGATAATTACATTCTTATCGGTCCCGATGTCTGGAAGGAAACACGTGAACATCCTGATTTTATTGAAGATCCTTATATTTTTGTTTCCTGGAAAGAAAAAGCCAGGAAGTCAGGGCTTAACATCAGGATCGGCCGATGGAATGTAGCCGGACAACCCATTGTAATTCTTGTGGATTTTACACCATATTTCTCTTTAAAAGACACCATTTTTTTTGAGTTTTGGGAGAAATATAAACTCGATTCTCTCTCAGGACAATGGGACTATATCGAGCCTGCTTTGTTCGGGTATGCAGCCGGCAGGGTTATTGAGAGTTTCTATGAATATAATATTTCTGCCAGCGACCGGGTAGTGGCGCAATTTCATGAATGGATGACCGGTACCGGAGTCTTGTATCTTAAGGAAGCTGTTCCCCAGGCAGGGACTATTTTCACAACCCACGCAACGGTGATGGGCCGGTCGATTGCAGGTAACGGCCTCCCGTTGTACAGGGATATGGATAAGTTTGATATTAGCAGGCTGGCAAGGGATTTCGGTATATATTCAAAATTTTCTCTTGAGAAAACAGCTGCTGCCCTGGCTGACTGTTTTACTACAGTTAGTAGCATAACTGCGCGGGAATGCCAGCGTTTTCTTGCAAGAGACTGTGATGTTATTACCGTAAACGGGTTTGACGATTCAATTGTACCGGATGAACAAGGGCTTTCAGAGAAAAGAGCTGAAGCCAGACATAAAATATTTAGCGTAGTCCGTGGACTTCTGAATCAGGATATTGATGAGAACAGCTTGCTGGTGTTGAATAGCGGACGCTATGAATTCAAAAACAAAGGGATAGATCTTTATATCGATGCTTTAGGTCGTATTAACCGGGAAAAATCTATGAACCGCCAGGTGCTGGCTGTCATTTCCGTCCCGGCTCATCATTCGGGGAAACGAAAGGAATTGCTTCAAAGAATGAAGAATCCCGATTATTCCAATCCTGTTACCAGGGAATATCTGACACATCACCTTTTTGATGAGTACTCCGATCCTATCCTGAACCGAATACAGGCCAACAATCTCAATAATTCCCCTGACGATCTGGTGAAGATTGTATTTATTCCAGCTTATCTCGATGGAATGGATGGCATCATCAACCTGAAATATTATGATTTCCTGACGGGTTTTGATCTTAGTGTTTTCCCATCCTATTATGAACCCTGGGGGTATACTCCGCTTGAAAGTGCGGCATTCCATATACCTTCTATAACTACTAATCTTGCAGGATTTGGACTGTGGGTGCAAACACAGGATCAGGGATCTCATGAAGGGATAAAGATAATTGACCGCACCGGCCAGGATGAATCGGCCGTCGAAGCCATTCGTAGTACTATCCATGAGTTTTCGGAATTATCCGGTGAGCAGATGCATTTGGCCAGGGAAAGTGCTTTTAGGATTTCTCAAAATGCTTTGTGGTCGAATTTTATCAAGAATTACCAGGATGCTTATCATCTTGCCATAGCTAAGGCTGCTGAGAGAGAAGCCCTTTTCAGGGGTAAGCAGCAACAATACCACTTTTTTGAAGTCCGGGAAACACAAAAAATAGAACCACACTGGAAGAAAATTGAAGTTAAATCGGATATCCCTCCTGTATTGGAAGGCTTACAATCAATTTCGATGAACCTCTGGTGGTCGTGGAATTGTGATGCAACCGAGTTGTTCGAAACGCTGGATCCGGTTTATTGGGAAGAATGCGGTCATAATCCCATCATGCTCCTCGAATCTTTATCGTACGAAAGGTGGAAGGAGCTTTCTGAAGATCAGGAATATATTGAGAAACTGAAGAAAGTATACGACCGATTCCAGATCTATATGAAAAAGGCTGATACAAAGCCTGATGGACTGATTGCATACTTCAGTATGGAATATGGATTGCATGAATCAATGAAGATATACAGCGGTGGTTTGGGAGTCCTTGCCGGAGATTACCTGAAACAAGCCAGCGATTCCAATAAAAATCTACTTGCAATAGGATTGCTATACCGGTATGGGTATTTCCAGCAGGAGTTCTCCGCTTTTGGAGAGCAGATTTCCACATATATTGCACAGGATTTTTCCAAATTGCCTCTGAATCTTGTAAAAAACAATGAGGGAAAATGGGTTAAAGTAAGCATTGCTTTGCCTGGCAGAACATTGTATGCCAGAGTGTGGCGACTTGACGTAGGCCGGATCCCTTTGTATTTGCTTGATGCTGATATACCCGAAAATACGGAAAAGGACCGTACAATTACCCATCAATTATATGGAGGCGATACGGAAATGCGTCTCAAACAGGAGTTGCTCCTGGGTGTTGGTGGAATCCGTTTTCTGAATCAGGTGGGTTTCAAACCCGATGTGTATCATAGCAATGAAGGCCATTCCGCTTTTATTGGCATTGAAAGGCTTCACCGTTTGGTTAAGGAAAGAAAACTGACTTTTGCGGAAGCATTGGAAGTAGTACGTTCCTCCACCTTGTTTACTACCCATACCCCGGTTCCTGCAGGTCATGATTATTTCTCGGAGGATCTGCTCAGAACCTATATCCCTCATTATGCAGAGCGTTTAAACATCTCCTGGGACGATTTTATGGCTCTTGGACGATTCGATCCCTCCAATGGCAATGAACGGTTTTCCATGAGCGTTCTGGCTGTTAAACTTTCCCAGGAAGTGAACGGAGTCAGTAAAATTCATGGGGCAGTATCAAGGGAAATGTTTTCCAGCCTTTTTCCTGGATATTATAAGGATGAACTTCATATTACTCATGTGACAAACGGGGTTCACCTTCCAACCTGGACAGCCCGGCAGTTCAGAAAGCTTTACGATAATGAGTTCGGGGCCAAATTTATGCAAGATCAGTCCAACCCTGCTTATTGGCGCAAGATACACCAGGTTCCTTCCGAGACTATCTGGAAAATCAGGATGGAATTAAAAACAAGAATGATAGAATTCCTGAAGGAAAGGATTACCAAAGAAATGACCGATCGTCAGGATCCGCCTAAAATTGTCTTTCAGGCTGTGGAGGCTCTCAACCCTAAAGCTCTGACGTTTGGTTTTGCCAGGCGATTTGCTACGTATAAAAGAGCTCACCTTTTATTTAATAATCTTGGAAGGCTTGCAGCCGTTATGAATCATCCCGACCGGCCAGTGCAAATAATATTTGCCGGAAAGGCACATCCAAACGATAAAGCCGGGCAGGATCTTATAAAACGTATTATTGAGATCACCAAAATGCCGGAATTCATTGGTAAGATTTTCTTTGTTGAAAATTATGATATGCATGTTGCCAGGATGCTGACCCATGGAGTTGATGTGTGGTTGAATACTCCGACCCGGCCAATGGAGGCATCCGGTACCAGTGGTGAAAAGGCAGTTATGAATGGTGTGCTGAATCTAAGTGTGTTGGATGGCTGGTGGGCCGAAGGATATAAACCCGGAGCAGGTTGGGCAATCAAGGAAAATAAAACCTATGAAAACCAACATTTCCAGGATGAACTGGATGCCGAAACCATATACAATCTCATGGAAGATGAGATTTTACCCCTTTATTACAAGCTTGATGCAAAAGGACTTCCCTCTGAATGGATTGCAGGCGTAAAAAACTGTATCTCCGAAATAGCCTGGAACTTCACGATGAAACGAATGCTGGATGAGTATTTTGAGAAATTCTATAACCCGCTCATTGCCAGAAGCAGGCTTATGAAGGAAAACAACTGTTTGCATGCAGTGGAGCTGGCTTCCTGGAAAGAACATATACGTAGAGAATGGAATTATCTTGAGGTCTTGTCAGTTAAACTTCCCGACACATCCCGGTACAATATGAAACTTGGTGATGAGTTTAAAGCAGAAATTAAAGTCAAAACCAACGGGATCAATGCAAGCCACATCGGTATTGACGCTATTTTCGGTTACAGAGTAAGCAATGCAATACCTGTGCCTTTGTTCGTAAAACAATTGCAACTTGCCAACGCCTATAAACATGAAGCTACTTTTGAATGCTCATTTCCAATGGAATATGCCGGATTGCTTGATTATGCCTTCAGGATCTATCCGACACATCCCTTACTGGCTCACCGGCAGGAAATTCCGCTGTTAACCTGGGCTTAATTCTTTCTTTATTACAATGGCTTTATTTATCTTTGAACCAGTTTATGAATTAATCGGATCATTATGGGACTATTACAAGGAAAAACTGCTTTGATTACCGGAGCCGCCAGAGGCATCGGGAAATCCATTGCCCTGGCCTTCGCAACAGAAGGAGCTGATATTGCTTTCTCCGACCTTTCTGTGGATGAAAATGTGAAAGCACTCGAAGGCGAATTGCTATCCATGGGCATTAAAGCCAAAGGCTATGCCTCCGACGCCGGATCCTTTGAGAAGAGCGAGGAGTTGGTTCAACAGGTGTTACAGGATTTTGGTAAAATCGATATCCTGGTAAACAATGCCGGCATTACCCGCGACAACCTGTTAATGAGAATGACTGAAAACGACTGGGATCTGATCATGAAGGTAAACCTGAAATCCGTTTTCAATCTTACCAAGGCCGTTCAGAGGGCTATGATCAAACAACGTTCCGGCTCTATCATTAATATGAGTTCTGTGGTGGGCGTGAATGGAAATGCAGGGCAATCAAACTATTCGGCCAGTAAAGCCGGTATTATTGGATTTACAAAATCAATTGCTCATGAATTGGGATCCAGGAATATACGTTGTAACGCTATCGCACCCGGATTCATCGAAACAGAAATGACCCACAAGCTTCCTGAAGATGTAAGAGTAAAATGGATCAGTGAAATTCCGCTGCAACGTGGAGGCACTCCGGATGATGTTGCGAATACTGCATTATTCCTTGCAAGCGACCTTTCATCCTATGTTACCGGACAGGTTGTCAGCGTTTGCGGAGGAATGAACCGTTAAATTATTTTCTGCATTGAAATTCGACATAATTACATCCTATCCGTTCTGGTTTGTTTTGCTTTGCATGGTCACCGGAACCGTTTATGCTCTTATCTTGTATTACAGGAATAAATCGGATGAGCTTAATGTGAATCTGAAAAGGGTGCTTGCGGTTTTGAGGGGAGTGGGGGTGACCCTTCTGGCGTTTCTTTTGCTTTCTCCATTGGTCAGATCTGTAACTGAATGGGTTGATAAACCTGTAATCGTTTTTTTACAGGATGAGTCGTCTTCCGTATTTGTCCCGCAGGACTCTCTTCTATGGTCCGCTTACCTTTCAGATAGCCGGAAACTACTGGCAGAATTATCGGAAAACTACCAGGTTGATGTTTATGCTTTCGGTGAAAAAATCAGAGAACAGGAAAGTGATCTGTTGAATATGGTTTTTACTGACAAATCAACGGATATTGCCAGTGCATTGGAGGATGTAGATGCAAGATATGAGAATCTTAACCTTGGAGCTGTGATCCTTGCCAGTGACGGGATTTATAACAGGGGGCAAAATCCCTTTTACACTCTGGAGTGGGGGAACTATCCGGTTTTTACTGTTGCCCTTGGTGATACAACCCGGCAGATGGATTTGCTGGTGCGAACTGTTAACTACAATAAAATTGCATACATGGGGAACGAATTTCCCGTGGAGGTAGTTTTACAGGCATTTGGTTGTCAGGGCAAACAAAGTATGCTTGAGATCATAAAGAATGCCCGTGTTGTATATTCCGAACCTGTCAATATTAACAGTGACAGGTTTTCCCGCATTATCCGCGCATCATTGACGGCAAGTGAACCCGGCATAAATTCCTATACCGCGAGGGTTCGGATCCTGGAGGGCGAAAACATTATTGCTAATAATGAAAGCAGGTTTTTTATTGATGTCCTGGATGCCAAACAGAAAATTCTTATTCTTTATCAGGCAGCCCATCCTGATGTTTCTGCCCTCAAAGAGGCCATTCGAAGTACCTATTTTTATGAAGCTGAGGATTTTCTGATCAATGATTTTACAGGAAGTATCGGGGAGTATCAGCTCGTAATTTTGCACCAGCTGCCATCTTCCAGCACGGCCTCCTTACGCGTCATGGAAGAAATCAGGGATGGAGATGTGCCGGTTTTGTATATTCTTGGCTCTCTTAGTGATATAAATATTTTTAATGGATCGGGTTCCGGGGTTTTGGTAGATAATTATTCCGATGCAAAGGATGAAGCACAAGCATGGCTTAATCCCGATTTTTCCCTTTTCCAGATCCCTGATGACATCAGACAGATGTTCCCTTCCATGCCTCCTTTGCTTTGTCGAAGCGGTGATTATCGTTTCGCCCCCTCAATGCAGGTAATGCTTTACCAGAAAATTTATTCTGCCGAAACACAACGACCGTTAGCGATAATGGGCCGGAATGCAGACACCAAAACCGGAATAATAGCAGGCGAAGGCTTGTGGCGCTGGAGGCTGAGCGATTATTCTTCGAATGGGAATCACGAAAGATTTAACACCCTGATTTCACATTTCATACGTTACCTGTCTCTTGATGAAGATCGTAAAAGGTTCCGTGTGGAAGTGGCCAGGCAGTATTTTGAAAACCAGGATGTTGTTTTGCATGCTGAATTGTATGATGAGAATTTTAACTTCCTTTCAGGAAAGGAAATCACCATTAAAATAATAAACGAATCCGGACAAGTTTATGATTTTACTTTCAATAGCCTTGATGAGACATACATTTTAGACGCAGGGCATCTTCAACCCGGAATATACAGGTATCATGCCAAAGCCTATATTGGAAATGAGATTTTGGAAGAAACCGGGGAGTTTCCTGTTTTGGATGTCAGCCTTGAAAGTATCTCCCAGACCGCCAACCACAACCTGCTTTTCAGGATATCCAAGGCATCCGGCGGTAGTATGGTGCTTCCTGAACAGTTATTATCACTTAAAGATTCTGTTGAGCAACGTTCTGATATCAAACCTTTGATTTATACCCGTGAAAAGTATACTGATATGATCAGCCTTCCCTGGATTTTCTTTCTTTTACTTTTCATCCTTTCCCTTGAATGGCTTGGCAGGAAATGGGGAGGGAGTTATTAACCACTTTTCTTATGGTCCAACTTTTATTTTATATCATCCTTGGTTTTATACTACTGGAATTCATTCTGGAAAGAATTCTCGACTATCTGAACTCTACCTGCTGGTCTGATAATCTTCCGGAAGAACTGGCCGGGATTTACGACCCGGATAACTACCGGAAATCTCAACGCTATCTTAGAGTAAAACAGAGGTTTTCTCTCATTACGGATAGTGTTTCTCTTGTCCTTATGCTTCTTTTAATTGCGGGAGGTGGTTTTGCCTGGGTGGATTCACTGGTGAGGCAGGTGACTGTTAATCCGGTAGTAATGGCTCTTCTTTTCTTTGGGATTCTGGGTTTGGCCGCTGATGTGGTTTCCATTCCATTTTCAGCATACAGCACCTTTGTAATAGAGGAGCGTTTCGGGTTTAATAAGACTACGCCTAAAACGTTTATCCTGGATAAACTAAAGGGATGGATGCTTGGAGGAATTATTGGGGGCGGATTACTGGCTTTGATCGTCTGGATTTACATGATCAGTGGGCCATGGTTCTGGCTTATCGCCTGGGCCGTCATCAGTGGTTTTATGATCTTCATGGCTATGTTTTATTCGAATTTTATTGTTCCCTGGTTTAATCGCCAGACTCCCCTCGAACAGGGAGATTTGCGAAATGCTATCGAAAGATATGCATCCTCTGTCAGTTTCCGCTTGAAAAATATTTATGTCATTGATGGATCACGCCGTTCAAGTAAAGGGAATGCTTATTTCACCGGGTTGGGTCCTAAAAAGCGGATCGTATTGTATGATACTCTTATTGAAAAACATACGAAAGAAGAACTGGTGGCTGTTCTGGCTCATGAGGTTGGCCATTATAAAAAGAAACACACCCTCAAGGGAATAGTGATGTCGGTATTGCAAACAGGATTTATGCTTTTTATTTTATCCCTCTTCCTGAAACATCCTGAACTCTCTCAGGCGCTTGGCTCTGAACATCCTGGTTTTCACATGTCCTTGCTTGTTTTCGGATTGTTATACAGTCCTCTTTCCCTTATCATTGGCCTGGTGTCAAATGTTATTTCCAGGAAGCATGAATATCAGGCTGATAATTATGCTGCTGTGACTTACAACGCTGACTCACTGGCTCTGGCACTGAAAAAACTCAGCGTCGACAACCTGAGCAATCTTAGACCCCATCCGGCTTATGTTTTCTTTTATTATTCCCATCCTCCCTTGCTGAAGAGGCTTAAGGCGCTACGGGAAGCTTAAACATAATGGGATTGGGAAACAGGATGCAGGTAGCAAGTTACAGGTTACAAGTTACAAGTTACAGGTTACAAGCTACAAGCTACAAGTTACAAGCGACAAGTGGCAGAGAGTAAGAGGATTGAGGATGAGTTCACTTCATGCAACCTGTAACTTGTAGCCTGCTGCCTTCGTTTATTCCTTCTCCCATATGATCGTTGTTATCCTCATTGCCTTATTTGAGTTGATCTTGCCGCTGGCAGTTGTGCTGACAATTCTGTAACCATTGTCATACATCATGTTGAGCGTTCGGGTAATGGTTATTCCGTTTTCCTTTAAATATTCTGCATTGTACTTGAATGGCCCGAGATCGATTACCTCACTGGAATCGTTCGGATAAGTAATTACGATCATGGAATTCACAATCGAGAAATTTTCATAGATATTCATAGTGGCATAACCTTTTTTTCCTTCTGGTTCCTGGAAGGACATAAGGATTAAGGCTAAGGCTGTTAGCATAAATATTGCCGGCAGGGTGATCCGTTTTTTTGTTTTCATAATGTAAAGGTTTAAGTGCTAATTTTCGACCGGGATCCGGTCATGTGCAAATTTAGGAATATAATCAGAGGTCTCTTCTTCTGAGCACATAATAAGTTATTCCCAGGAAAATAATGGTATAAGCAATAACCAGTAACACATCATAAACGGAAATATAATCCTGAAATTCTACGCCAAAAAGCCTCATGAGGGCTGTATTCGGTATGTCGATAAGATTGTTGATGGAGCGCAGGGGCATGAAATCGGCCACTTCCGTCGGGAGTTTGTAATTGATAATGGGCTCAATCACAAAGCTATATAACAAAAGCAATCCGATGGCAATACCGGATCTTTTTACCAGGAAACCGATCATAAACGCAAAACATAAATAGCTGAAAACTTCCAGCGCAAAAGCAGCAATGAAAACGGATTTATTGAAAAACGAGCTGATCGTAAGTTCCTGGGTGTATATGAACCCCAGTATAGTACCTGTCAGGAAAACCACCAGGGCTGCATACAGTGATAAAACCAGAATAAGACCTACCTTGGATTTCAGAAAATCCAACCGGCTGAATCCTGCTATAATGTTTTGTCGTATGGTTTTGTAAGAAAACTCATTGGTAATCATGATGATCACAATTACTCCCAATACGATCTTGAAAAAACCTGCCAGAAAGGTAAGATTATGCCAAATGACCGGGAATTCGTAGACTCCTATTTCCGGAATGGGAATAGGGCTTTTACTTCCGGCTTTAGAGAGAACATTATCAAGAAAACTCTGAACTCCGAGCAATACAGTCCCAACAACCAGAAGGTACAATCCTGCAAGTATCCAAAATGTCCTGCTTGGAAACGCTTTTTTCAGCTCAATTTTTATCAGTTTTATCATTGTTCTTAAGGAGTTCAAGGAAATGGTTTTCAAGAGATTTCTTTTGCTGTGCCAGGTGGGTAAGGGTTAATCCTTTCTGAAAAAGTACAAGGTTCAAAGCCCCACTGTCGAATCCATCTTTCATGCGTACAATATAGCTGATGCCTTCGCGCTGAAAAGTGCTTATTTCATTGATATCTGCAAGGATATTCCCCAACTGTTCCATATCCGAACTTCGGATCTCAACCTGGGAAGATGCGTTCATCACATCCTCAACTTTTCCGGTAAAAATATTTTTGCCTTTGTCTAGTACCGCAACGTGGGTGCAGATCTTTTGCACTTCATCCAGGAGGTGGCTTGCCAGAATTATAGTAATCCCTTGGTTCGCAATACGAAGGATCAGGTTTCTGATCTCGGCGATACCCTGCGGATCAAGTCCGTTGGTGGGTTCATCCAGGATCAGTACCCTGGGATTTCCCAGCAGGGCGGCAGCAATAGCAAGCCTTTGTTTCATTCCCAGCGAATACGTGTGGAACCGGCTGTTTTTTCTTTGCGATAATTCCACTATCTCCAGCACGCGGTCTATTTCATCATAAGAAACATTCCGGATATCAGCATAAATCTTTAAATTTTGAACCGCGGAGAGGTATGGGTAAAAAACAGGCGATTCCAGGATGGCTCCGATCTGGAACCGGTCGTACTTGCTATTAGGTTTTCCAAACCAGGTGAAACGGCCGCTGTTGGGGTTCAGCACCGAAAGGATAATACCCAATGTTGTTGTCTTACCGCTCCCGTTAGGCCCAAGAATTCCGAAAATATTGCCCCGGTTGACCTCAAGATTCAGTTTGTCGACTGCTCTTATCCTGCCGTAACTTTTCGACAGGTTTTCGATCGAAAGTATGGTTTCTGTCAAAGTGGGTGGTATTAGATGTAAATTATACTTTAGACGCTGAAAGAATAGGTTTTATTACAATTGTGGTTAAAAAAAATCATCATTTTTATATATCAGGAAAATAGCCGGTTGTTTGTGCAGATCGGGACGTTTGTTTTTCCATTCCCTGACCGGAGCCGTTTGAATATATTCATTGCTTGCTGTGATGTTGGCGGCTATGCATAGAATTGTTTCATTACGGCATGTTTTCAGGATATCATCCAGTAGAGTATTGTTTCTGAAAGGTGTTTCCATGAAAATTTGTGTTTGATGCAGTTTGTATGCATTGCTTTCTATTTCACGTATGCTTTGGATGCGTTCGTTACGGTTGACCGGCAAATACCCGTGAAACGCAAATTTCTGACCGGAAAACCCGCTGGCAGCCAGAGCCAGGATGATGGAGTTGGGGCCCTGGATAGGAATCACCCGCATGCCTATCCTGTGAGCTTCCATGACAATAATATTTCCGGGATCTGCGATACAGGGCATTCCGGCCTCGGAGATCAATCCGCATTCTGATCCTTCAGGAAGGGATGACAATACTCCGGATATTTCAATCATATCTGCGTGCTTCCCAATGGAATGCATGACCAGCCGTTCGAGATTAAAACCGGGGTCCAGGCTGCGGATAAATCGTCTGGCATTGCGGAGGTCTTCCGCGAAAAGCACACTGATCTTTTGCAATACCGGCAGGATTATCCCGGTGTTTACCTGGTTCGAATCTTCATTAGCAATAACATTCGGTATCAGGTAAAGAATGCCGGAAGATTTTGTTTTCAGGAGTACCATGGTATATGATCAAGGTCTGTATTTCCACCCGAAAGGATGATAACTGTCCTTTTGCCGGCAAATAGCTCCGGGTTTTCGAGTACCGTACCCAGAGTAACGGCGGCAGAGGGTTCAATAATGATTTTCATTCTCTCCCATATTAGCCGCATGGCTTGGATGATGGTATTTTCCTCTACCGTCAGGATGTGGTCGACATGTTCCAAAATGATCGGGAATGTGAGGCTTCCGAGTGATGTGAGTAATCCATCGGCAATGGTTCTGGGGTTTTCAGAAGGAAAGAAGGTCTTGCTGTAAAAGGAGCGGTAAGCGTCGTCGGCACCCTTGGGTTCAGCAGCAAATATTTTAGTTTGAGAGGATACATAAGCGGCTGTGAGTGCTGTCCCGCTGAGCAGACCACCGCCCCCAACCGGGGTAATGATAATATCGGGCGCAGGTATGTCTTCCAATATCTCCAGACAACAGGTTGCCTGACCTGTGATCACCCTGTAGTCATTGTAAGGGTGAATTTCAGTAGCACCGGTCTTTGCTGCCACTTCCATCAGTGTCGATTCTCTGGCAGCTAAAGTTGGTTTACAAAACGTGATAATACCACCATACCCTTTTACGGCATTTATTTTTACCCTGGGTGCTGTTTCCGGCATGACTATATAGGCCGGCATTTTTCGAAGGCCTGCCGCCCTGGCCAAAGCCTGGGCATGATTTCCTGAAGAATGGGTGCATACTCCTTTGTCGATGGCGCCTTCATTCAAAGAAAATACGGCATTGCAGGCTCCCCGTGATTTGAATGCTCCTGCTTTCTGCAGATTCTCACATTTGAAATAAAGCTCACACCCGGTGATTTCCCTGATACTTGTGCTGCTCAGCAGTGGTGTTCTGTGAATAAAAGGCTTGATCCGGCGCGAAGCCTCCTGGATTAAACGAAGGTCGGGAAGACTCACTTGTTTTTATCTAAATCGTTTTTTACTTCCTGGATAATAATGTCGCAGGCATTGTCCAGAAGTTCGAAAACATGTTCGAATCCATTATTATGTCCATAATAGGGATCAGGCACTTCCCTGTTCTCTCCCGGGAAGGATTTGTTCAGGATAAAATCGACTTTTTCCCTATCCTTCTGATCCCTGGCCATCGATAAAACATCGGCGTGGTTGATACGGTCCATCACAAATATCCTGTCGAACTTATCGAAATCCGCATGCTGAAAAAGCCTGGCGCGTAAGTGTGAAATTTCGATAGCTTTCTTTCTGAGTGTGGCTATAGCTCTGCGATCGGGTGGGTCTCCTTCGTGAAATGGTTCAAAACCTGCAGAATCCACCTCCGCAGAAATCCTGTTCAATTTTAGTTTATGCCGTAAAATGCCTTCAGCCATTGGGGATCTGCAAATATTACCCAGGCAAACCATCAATATCTTCATACTTCATTTCTTAAATCAACGCCTTAAAAATCCGGCACTGAATCCCGTTAAACACATATGTATGCAAAAATAAATAAATGAATGGAACAACGCTACATTTTAATTTTCTTGTCGATTTCCTCCACATAAATCCGGAACTGTTTGTCGGTTTCCACGAGGTTGTTCACAGTACGGCATGCGTGTAGTACAGTGGCGTGGTCTTTATTGCCGCAATGCAGTCCGATAGTAGCCAGGGAGGCTTTAGTATGCTTTTTGGAAAAATACATGGCAAGTTGCCTGGCCTGTACTATTTCCCGTTTGCGTGTTTTGGAATTGATGGAATCAATGGAAATATTGAAATAGTCGCAAATGATTTTCTGGATGAAGTCGATGGAAATTTCCCTGGCAGTGCTTTTAACGAATTTATCGATCATTTTTCGGGCCAGTTCCAGGGTAATGGCTTTTTTGTTCAGTGATGCCTGAGCAAGAATGGATATCAACGCTCCTTCAAGTTCCCTTACATTGGTATTGACATTGTAGGCGATGTATTCAATAACATCCTGTGGCATTTCAATGCCGTCGTTATAAAGTCTTTTCTGAAGTATAGCTATCCGGGTTTCCAGGTCGGGAGGTTGCAGATCGGCAGCAAGACCCCATTTAAAACGCGAAAGCAACCTTGGTTCCATGCCTTTGAGTTCGACAGGAGGTTTATCAGAGGTTAGTACCAGTTGCTTGTTGTTCTGATGCAGTTGGTTGAAAATATGGAAAAAAACATCCTGGGTTTTTTCCTTGCCCGATAAAAACTGGATGTCATCAACAATCAGCACATCGATCATTTGGTAAAAATGTACGAAGTCATTCTGGTTGTTGTTACGCACCGAGTCGATGTACTGTGCAATAAATTGCTCGGTGGTAACGTACAGAACTGTTTTATCGGGATAATTATTTTTCGACTGCACCCCTATGGCATGGGCAAGGTGGGTCTTCCCGAGGCCGACATCGCTGTATATCAGCAGGGGATTGAAAGATGTACGTCCCGGATTTTCCGCAACGGCAAAGCCTGCTGAACGCGCCAGGCGATTGCAGTCACCTTCGATGAAATTTTCAAATGAATAGGTGTCAACAAGCTGTGAATTAACCTTGATCTTTTTTAAGCCAGGAATCACAAAAGGATTGGGTATATCATGGGATGAGCCCCGGTTGATGTCAATAGGCATCTGTACCGAAGGATTGTTGATGGCCTTTTTGTTGGATGTGGGTACTTTAATAGAATAAGGGTTATTGCGGTCGAGGGAGTTGTCCATGATGATGCTGTACTCCAAGCGTCCCTCCGGACCCAGTTCTTTCTTGATGGTTTTCTTTAACAAATTGATGTAGTGCTCTTCCAGCCACTCATAGAAAAACTGGCTCGGTACCTGTATCGTCAATACAGAATCCTCCAGTTTTAAGGGTTTAATGGGCGTAAACCAAGTCTTAAAACTTTGATAATGAATGTTATCCTTAATAATTTTTAGGCAGTTTTCCCAAACCTCAACTGCATTATTTTTCATATGCAATTTCAATCAAAATATTAATAATCAGCTCGTTATTAAGGGTGTTGTACTGTATAACGTACGAAGTTTCCTGGACTGGAGTAGTATGTTTAGCGAACAAAAATCATTACAAAAAAGTTAAAAAAAAAGAAAATCAATGCTTGACTTAGTGAAAAAAAAATTGTATATACAGAAAATTCCAAAATCACTTATTGCGTTCTACAAAAGATATTTATAATCCATTTACATATTTTGACTTATTCTATCTTGACACCATGAATCTTCCCGAAAATTGAAACGAGTAAGTTGTATTGCTTTACCCTGGCTTCCAGTGTTACCCGGCAATCAGTAGTAAATGCTTGATTAACAATACGTAAACCGTGTTCTTTTATGGTTCTCATCACTTCGTTCATTAGAGGGTATTCAAAGCAAATTGTGATTTTTTTTGTGATTATTTTTTTTATTATATTGGCATTCTCTATAGATTCTTTGGATGCAGCTTTGTAGGCTGCTGCTAAACCTCCCATTCCGAGCTTTATTCCTCCGAAATATCGTATCACCACGATAAGAACATCCGTTAGATCGTTGGAGAGGATTTGACCGAAAATTGGTCTGCCCGCTGATCCTCCCGGTTCGCCGTCATCGTTCATCCGGTACCTGTCGTCGTTGACTCCCAGCCGGTAAGCATAACAATGATGTCTGGCGTCATGGTATTCTTTGCGGAGTTTATCCAGGATACTGTGAATTTCTTCTTCGTTACTTACCGGAAAACACAAAGCAATGAACTTACTTCCCTTTTCTTTATACAGGCCTTCTGATTTATCAGCCACTGTCAAGTATTCATCCCGGATTTCCTGCATAGTTGCAATTACTTTTCCTGGTTTGGGTTAACAGCATTTTCGATAAAAATCAAGGAATCTTCCTCCGATGGCTTCCCATCCGAATTCTTCCTGGATCATAAGGTTGGCGGTTTGGCCCATATCCATGGCTAATTGTTCATTTCTGATAAGTTCTGTCATCACGTCCGCAAATTCGTTCGCGTCCCTGGGATCAATTAGCATACCATTTTCTCTGTGCCGGATAACATTGCGAATACCTCCGTATTTGCTTGCAACCACAGTCTTGGCACATGCCATGGCCTCCTGGGAAGTCATGCCAAACGGTTCGAAGATGGATGGCAACACAAAAAAACGGCATTTCTGGTAATATGCCACCAATAATTCATCCGGAACATAGCCGATGAGCATGACCTGTTTTTCCATTCCCTTTTCGCGTATGATGGTATCCATGGTTTCGAAAACTTCCAATTCCCTGTCGTTGGGCTCGGGAGATCCGCCACCGATGACAAGTAATAAGCCGGGGAATTTTTTTCGGATAAGGTCGAATGCATTCAGCAGCAAATCATGCCCCTTATTGGTGTCGATCCTGCTAAGGCAAAATATATAATTGTCGGGAATCTGTGCAAACAACTTCCTGTCTGTATCATTTGCCGGATGAAAACGCTTTAGGTCTACTCCCGGAGGAATAACTTCGATGTTCTCCCGATGAATATTATAAAGTTCGAAGAGCTTTTCCTTTTGAAGTATGGAAGTTACGGTCTGGCCTCGTACCTCATCGAAAATTCTTTGTTCCTGAGCAATACGGTAATTAAAGTTAAACTTCATTTCCATTTTTTCCGGATCGCCACCCATTTGTTCTCTTTTCCAGGCACCCAGCGAATGGGCTGTAAAGAATGCAGGTTTCTTTAGTGCAGATGCCACATCCAGCGTAACCACACCGGCATCCACATAATGGCCATGGTATAAATCGTATTCTTTGTTATGATTTATGAAGGCGATCATATTTGTTGCCAGCTCAGGAAGTACATCGTAAATTACTTCTTTTGTCAGGAATTTCCAGGGCCCTGCAGGGATTCGTATCACCCTGACTCCGGGATGACCTGGAACAGGATCGATCTGTTGCTGACCTTGATCAAACCAACGGGTAAAAATGTCCACTTTAATTCCGCTTGCCGCAATTGCTTTGGCGAGCTGTAATACATAAACAACCTGTCCGCCGGTGTCAACCCTGCCCAGCTTGGGTACCGGATCGAAATAGCCGTGCGTGCTGAGCATGGCTATGGATTGTATCTCTTTCTTCATCCTGATTGATTTTGAACCGAAAAGTCTTTCCGGATGATGATGTTTGCTTTTTCCTTGTGTCGGGAAATAATCTCATGCTCTATTCTTAATACTTTTTCCAGGAACTCATCCTGAACTTCCCTTCCCCTTTCTATCCTTGATGCGCGGGTGTCATTCATATCCCTATCGATAAAAATATGAAAGTCAGCATTTTTCAGGACTGTTGTATAGGTGCCTTCGGCAAGGATAACTTTTATTCCGGTCATATCCAGTGTTTCTTCCGTTATCCTGTCTTCCCCGAAAACTACCAGTGGTTTTTCAATTTCTGTTATGCCGTTCTTTAAGGCTTCAAGGATCTGATCGAGCAATTCCAGTTTAACCTCCTGCATGCCGACCCAGCTTAAATCCTCTCTACGCTTTTTGGCATTGGTCAATGGTGGGAAAATAAAAAAATCGTCCTGCTGAAATATGTATGTATGTATGCCATCTTTCTCCAGTATGATTTTCAGTGCTTCCGCAATTTCCGACTTCCCGGCCCCGGATTCCCCAGCAATAGTTATAATGTATGCCTCCTTTGCCTTCCTGATCAATGGCAAAGCAATGTTGGCGACTTCATGCGCGGCATTTTCATGATGCTCTTTTATAATCAGGATGTCTCCCTTCATGATATTCTATTTTTCATGCTGGTATTCATGACTTATTTTTCATGATTACCTTTGTACACTCTTGAATTCCAAATATACAACTTTTAGGATGAAATCCATGCATGTTTCCTCGGTCAGTCTTCGTCAAATGAGAGAACATTATCGCCGTTCCCTGGTATCACTTTATGAAACGGAGGAGATCAATAACATCTTCAATTTGCTTGTTGAAGAGTACCTTGGTTTATCCAGGGCCTTGATGATCCTTTCCCTGGATCAGGATTTGCGGCCTCCTGTATCCGGATTGTTTGAACGGGCCTTGAATGACCTTATTAACGCCCGCCCCGTTCAGTATATAATTGGTAAAACCATGTTTTGTGGGAGATCATTCATGGTTTCCGAGGGTGTACTGATCCCAAGGCCTGAAACTGGTGAAATGGTGGAATGGATAGTTGAGAGTTATTCTGATGTTAAAAAAGAATTAAGTGTCATAGATATTGGAACCGGTTCGGGCTGTATTGCCATTACTTTATCCGGTCGATCAAATCATATGAAAGTGTATGCCCTGGATGTTTCTCTTAATGCTCTTGATACTGCCAGAAAAAATGCATATGCTAATGATGTGGATGTAGTTTTTCTTCATGCCGACATCCTGAAACCCTCTTCCTGGAAGGATTGTGGTTTATTTGATATCATAGTGAGCAATCCTCCATACGTGAGAAGGAGCGAAAAACAGCATATGAAAAGAAATGTGCTGGACTTTGAACCGCACGAAGCATTGTTTGTTCCCGATGATGATCCCCTTGTTTTTTACAGACATATCCTGAATTTTGCCGGTTTTCATCTTGCACCTCAGGGGAAGATTTACCTGGAATTCAATGAAGCCATGGTTTCTGAAATGATTGAATTAACTCAGAAGCAAGGTCTTATCCTTGAGGAAATTCGTAAAGATATTCATGGGAAGGATAGAATGGCAAGAATACGCAAAAGCTAATTTTTACTTCTCCTGGTTATCATTATCGTGATCCTGAATGAATTCCTGCATCGATTTTACCAACTGATTTAAATATAGCATCATGTATTTGATTTCGGCCAGGATGTTCATGTAGAGCAAGCTGTTCTTGGTTCCGGCTTCCTGCGTTTTAATCCTTTTTATCTGATTTTTTCGGTACGTCTCCAGGTTATCCAGGATTTCATCCTGAAGTTGACCTATCGATGCCATTTTTTCAAAGCTGTTCTTTTCAATCCGGAGGATGATCAGATCAAAATACTTCTGGATTTGCTCCATCAGTTTCTGGGTCTCGTCAACCTGAATTTTCAGCAATCCTTTGTGGTTATTATCCACATGCTTGTATGATTCCCTGGATATATGATAGATGCAGTTGGATATTTCTTTCAGGTAATCAACAACCTGGACATAGAACGGACCGGTATCATCAATATCTTCTTCAATCCTGGCAATGGTTTTGTGAATGCTGTCCTTGAGATACTTAGTCTTTTTGATGATTTCCGATGCATCCCTGAAGTTCTTTTTCAGTCCCCTTAGATCTTCTGATGCTAAACCCGTAAAGGTGTTTTTCAGCATTTCAGGAACAGTTCTAAGGATATTCGTAATTGTGCTTGCGCTTTCAGAAACGACGTTAGCCTCATTGATCTCTTTAGCCGTATCTGCAAACATTTCCATATCGTTATTGTTCTTTTCGCGCTTTTTATGTATGGCATGAGTTTTTATGATGAAGAAAATGGCTATCACAATGAAAATCAGGATGGTGATGATACCGCCATAGAAAATGGCCAATGCAATCAGGAATGAAACGACGAAAGCAGAAAAAGCTGTTAGAAACCACCCTCCTACAACCGAAAGCACGCCCGTAATTCTGTAAACGGCGCTTTCTCTTCCCCAGGCGCGGTCTGACAGAGAAGTACCCATCGCTACCATGAAAGTGACATATGTCGTGGAGAGTGGCAGTTTTAATGATGTTCCGAATGCGATCAGAATACTGGCAACCACGAGATTTACCGATGCCCTGATAAGGTCGAAATTTCCTTTTGTTTCTCCTGTTTTTTTCTTGCTTGTCTTTTTGGGTTGCTCAAAACGTTTGTCTATTTTTTGCTTGAGGTTTTCCGGAATAATGGCTGATATTGTCTCGTTCAGTTTTCTGACTTGTCTGACTATCGTTCTGGAAAGCAAGGTAGAATCAAATCTTTCGGATCCTTCACCCTGCCTGCCCAGGTTAACTTCAGTGGCAGTGACCGATCGTGCCTTTTTTGAGGTCCATAAGGTAAAAACCATCACTAGTCCTGCCAGGAGCAGCATGTATGTTGGTGTTTGTATGGATTTGGTAAGTGCAACCATGTTAAGGCTGTTGGGGTTGATTTCAGGGCTGGCGAGGAATGCTCTGAAGGATTCATATCCCGCCAGGGGCACCCCGATGAAATTTACCAGGTCGTTACCGGCAAATGCCATCGCTAGCGCGAAAGTGCCAATCATTACAATGATTTTAAGGATATTAATCCTGGTAAACCATGAGATCAACTGGAAAATGAAAGTCCAGCCTACAAAACTCAACAATATGATATATCCTGTGTTTTCTTCAATGACCTGCAGTGACGCTTCACTGATGAACGAAGACCCCTTTGCTCCTTTGATCAGTATAAAATAGGTAATGGCTGTTGTGGCAAGTCCTCCCCATATTGATCCAAAATATTTCAGGTTGGTTTGGTATTTAAAGGTAAATAACATTCGTGCAAAATACTGCACGATCGCTCCAACGCTGAAGGCAATTGCAATGGATACTAAAATCCCTGAAATAATGGCCAGGGCCTTTGCTGAATTTATATAGTTACCCAGATTTTCCGGAACTCCATCAATGGTGATGATCTTAATGATAGACACAGCTACGGCAGCACCTAATAGCTCGAATACAATGGAAACCGTTGTAGATGTTGGTAAACCATAAGTGTTAAAGGTATCGAGGAGGAGAACATCCGTGATCATTACAGCCAGAAAAATTACCATGATCTCGGCAAAAGTGAACTGATCCGGGTGAAATATACCTTTACGCGCTACCTCCATCAGTCCGCTGCTAAATGTTGCACCCACTACAACTCCTACCGACGCAATCAACATGATGATTTTAAATGGGGCAGCTTTGGATCCTATGGCCGAGTTTAGAAAATTTACGGCATCGTTGCTCACTCCCACTATTAAGTCGGATATTGCCAGACCGAACAAAACAATGACTACAATAAGATAAAAAATTTCCATTAACAGGTCATTTAGCAGGGAACGAAAATAGGTATTCCGACTCTATGGCTTTGTTTCCGTATGTTAAGAAAATGTTAAATTTTTTATTACTTTGCTGCTCTCTGATAATTGGATTCATGTTTGATTTGCAGTACATAATATTGGCCTGATGAAAATAATAAAAAATTCGCTTACACTGCTCATTTTTATTGTGAATATTTTTTCAGGAATGAGCCAGCCTTCTGAAAAAGAAGAGTTTTTATCTTTTGGGAAACCCTTGCTTACCTTGTACAGTGATTTTTATGCGGGCATTTCACCAGGAAATTCGCAATCGGCCTTCGAGGTGAAAAGGGCTTATTTTGGTTATGAATATTACCTGTCTCCCGAATTTACACTCACAGCCAAACTGGATATTGGAAGTCCGGATGATGTTTCCGAATACTCCCTTCTCAGACGCTATGCTTATTTTAAAAACGCATGCATTACATATACCAAAGGGAAAATCAAAAGTAGCTTCGGAATTATTGATTTGTTGCAGTTCAAGTATCAGGAAAAATACTGGGATCACCGGTATGTATTCAAATCATTCCAGGATGAATACCGTTTTGGCTCTTCCGCAGACCTCGGCTGGAATATCGTTTATGAGATCTCGGATTGGATACTTGCTGATATGACCATTATGAACGGAGAAGGGTATACTCAGCTTCAGAATGACTATACTTATAAAGGGGGGTGGGGTACTACCTTAAAACCTTTAAAAGGATTGTCCTTAAGAATATACTATGACCTGGCGGCCAAAGATGTCAAACAATCGACCATGTCATTGTTCCTGGGATATGAATATAAAACAAGATTCAGGATTGCCTGTGAATATAATTACAAATGGAATGAGAATTATATGAAGGAATATGACCGTTATGGCTATTCCGTATATGGATTGTGGAATATCCTGCCGAGATTACAGATCTTTGGCCGTTATGATATGGTGAAATCAAATATGCTGGCAGGGGATGATTATCCATGGAATCTCGCCAGAGACGGAAGTACTCTTATAGGCGGTGTACAATATTCTCCTTTACCCAAAGTCAGGTTTGCATTGAATTATCAGGATTGGTATCCTTATGCAAAAAATGCAGAAAATGAAGCTTATATATATCTTAATTTAGAGTGTAGTCTTTGAGATAGACTGCAAATTAAACAGGTTGTATTAAATCCACTAAATATGTTTAAGAATCATTGGCGGTTTTTACTCTTTTCAAAAGGAAATGCAATTGGATTGCTATTGATGATTGCTCTTCTATCTTCCTGCAGGAAAGGTGATTATGAAATCCCTCAGGGAGTGGAAGTGATCACCGATAAAGGGGGAGGGACAGGAACAGTGACCTGGAAGAATTCAAAATCCTATCTGCTTAGTGGGTTGATTTTTGTAAACGATGGCCAGGTTCTTACTATTGAACCTGGAACGGTAATCCGTGCTCAGACCGGACAGGGAAGTGCTGCCAGTGCGCTTATTGTTGCAAGGGGAGGGAAGATTTATGCAGAGGGGACGGCTGAAAACCCCATCATTTTTACCGTGGAAGGAGATGATTTGCAAGGTTCTGTACCCCTGGAAACGAAAGGTTTATGGGGAGGTCTGATTATTCTTGGTAATGCAAAGTTGAATCTTTCTTCACATGAATCTCATATTGAAGGAATCCCATTAACTGAGCCCCGCGGAATTTACGGTGGTTTTGATGATAATGATAATTCCGGGGTTTTACGCTATGTTTCTGTGCGGCACGGAGGAACAAATATTGGCGAAGGTAATGAGATTAATGGTCTGACTCTTGCAGGTGTCGGAGATGGTACCGTGGTAGATTATGTTGAAGTGGTTTCAAACGCTGACGATGGGATAGAGTTTTTCGGGGGGACTGTCAATTGCAGGCATATGGTTGTGGCTTTCTGTGATGACGATGCTATTGATTTTGATCTTGGTTTCAGGGGATACGGTCAGTTCTGGTTGGCCATTCAATCTCCATCATCCGGCGATAAGCTGATCGAAGCAGGTGGTGGAATCGATCCGGTCACAGGATTGCCATATTCAAATCCTTATATTTTCAATGCCACTCTTATTGGAAGAGACATGTCGGCAGATATGAAGGTAATGGAGTTCTTTTCCAATGCTGCGGGTACTCTTGCTAATTCCGTTATTATCCGGCAATCGGAAGGTGTTTTTATCGAATATGTTCAGGATAGCGATGACAGCTATCGCCAGTTTGAACGTGGTAATCTCAGGATTGCAAATAATATTTTTAACCAGGTGAACGACAACACTCCTGCAGGTATTTTCCATGTTTATGCTTCTGCAGGAGTTGATGTGACTTTTCAGAATGAAACATTCAGGAATAGTTTTATTTCAGCGGGAAACAGAATAGCCGATCCGGGCATCGAAGTGACAGCCAATTACTGCAAACCCGTTCCTGGAGGTGATGTATACGGCAGCCTGGAACCTGTTCCGGATGTTTGGTTTGAAGAAACAAATTTCAAGGGGGCCTTCTACTTGTTTAACTGGGCTTCAGGCTGGACATTGATAAGCCAGGCAGGGTTCCTCAAGGACTAATCATCTGCTCTATTTGGATTGTACAACGGATTGCGTAACATTAATGATATAATCTCCCATTTTTTCGAGCTGGGAAACAAGGTCTATGTAATAAATACCCGTCTGATACGTGTACTTTTCTTCCTTGAGGTTGATTATATGTTCTTCCTTGATCCTGTCCCGTAACTCATTGATTTTCTCCTCCAATGATATGGCTTCCTTTTCGTTTACCTGATCGTATTCCAGGTTCAGGTGCTGGATTAAAAGATTAAGGGCTTCGTCGATCAATGAAAACATATCATTAAGTCTGTCACGTTGTTCCTGGATAAAATACAAGTTTTGCTTATTCTTTTGCCGGATACTGTTGGCCATATTATTGCAGGCATCACCCATGCTTTCTATCTCATTGATCATATTCAGCATAGATCTGACCTGTTTGGTTCCTTTGATACTGAGTTTTCCTTCCGATATTCTGGTGAGGTAGTTTGCTATCTCTACTTCGATCTCATCAACATTATCCTCGTACTTCTTGATCTTGTGATATAGTTTGTCGTATTTCTTTGGTCGTTTCTCCATAAGAAATTCAGGAACGAGATCATACATTTTTTTTACCAGCGAGGCATAGGCGGATATCTCCTTCTTTACCAATACGATGGAGATCTCAGATGTGCTAAGATAGGAGGAGTTAATGTGAACCAGCTTATGGGTTTCCTGAAGTTCATCCTTCCTCATGAAAATATGATTCAGATATCTTTCGATCAATCTTGTAAATGGAAGTAGTATCAGTGTATTACTTATATTGAACCCGGAATGGAAAATGGCAAGTGCAAGCGGGATGGCACCGGCATTAACAAATGGGTCGGAACCCTGGAGTTTCTCGGTGATACCTGCAATCAAATTCAGAAGGGGAAAGTACAGGAGCAAAAACCAGATGACTCCAAAGACATTGAAAAACAGATGAAATAAGGCTGCCCGCTTCGCCCGGTAATTAGCAACAAATGCAGCAATATTCGCAGTAATTGTGGTGCCTATGTTTTCTCCCAATACCATGGCAGCCGCCATTTCGTATGATATCCAGCCATCACTGGCAATAACAAAAGTGAAGGCCATCACCGCACTTGAAGATTGGAAAAAGATCGTAAAGATGAAACCGATCCCAACAAACAATAACACGCTTGTAAAACTGAAATTTTCAAAATGTCGGATATACTGGACCAAAGCGGAACTTTCATCCAAAGCGGGTATAGAATCCTTTAAAAATCCCAATCCAAGAAAAAGTATGGCAAACCCTATGATGAACTCAGCCCAGGATTTGCTGGTATTCTTGCCGGAAAATAATAAAGGGAGACTAAGAGCTATCAAAGGCAGGAGAATTACATTGATATTGAATGTCTTCCCAAATCCCAGAATGGATACCAACCAGGGTGTTGCAGTCGTTCCGATATTGGCTCCCATTATTACACCCATTGCCTCCGATAACGACAAAAGTCCTGCATTTACAAAACCGATTGTCATCACTGTTGTTGCCGATGACGATTGTATGGCAGAAGTTATTAAGGTTCCGGATAGAATTCCTTTTACCTTGTTAGAAGTGATTGCGGAAAATGTTTTCCTGATTTTCCTGCCGGCAACTTTCTGAAGAGATTCACTCATCAGGATCATCCCATAGAGGAATACCCCCAGAGAACCGGCAATGGTAAGAATATCCAGTATCAGGTTAAAAATATTCACTGTTTGGACAAAATATCCTGCAAAAATAGGGATAATATCAAACCTTTAATGGCCAGATCGCCTGTTGATGAAAAACTTAATGTTAAATTAATAAAATGGGTAAAAAGGAAAGTTGATGGAGAGTTACAGGTTGCAGGTTACAAGTTACAGTTACAACTTGTAACTTGTAGCTTGTAGCTTGTAACTTGTAGCTTGTAGCTTGTAGCTTGTAGCTTGCAACTTGTAGCTTTGTTTACCCATCACCCCAAACGTATCAGTTAATAAATAGAGTCAGAGTTTGTTAGTCCGAATATGAACGTCTCTTTGCGGGAATGGAATACTTACACCATGATTCCTGAATTTTTTATCAATGCTGAATCGAAGGTCGCTTAATACATTTTCGATACGGTACATGTTTTTGCTCCAAAACAACAACTGAAAATCAAGAGATGATTCCCCAAAATCAGTAAACCTGACAAAGGGCTCGGGTTCCTTGGATACTTCCGGATGCTCTCCGGCAGCTTCCATTAAGAGATTCTTTACCAGATCCACATCAGAACCATAAGCAACCCCTATCTCTAGTGTGAACCTTGTCGTGTCATTATTATACGACCAGTTGATTACTTTCTCGGAAATAATTAGCGAATTGGGTATGATCATATCAATATCATCCCTTGTCACTACGGTTGAAGTCCGGAATCCAATACCCGTTACCTTGGCCACAATATTTTCTATTTCAATGATATCACCTATTCGAATCGTTCCGGTAAATAAAAGAATCAATCCGGCAAACATATCTTTAAAAACCTGCTGCAACCCAAGGCCAATACCAACAAATAAAGCAGCAGAACTGGCAGTCAATATGGTCAGATTTAAACCGAGACTCTGCAGGATCACCACAACTGCGATAACAATCACAAAATATTTTATGATCTGGTAAATCACAAATGTTTGATTCTGATTCAGCTTTTTCCTGCTTTCCGTTTTATTCAGGATTTTTCTGATAAGGAAAAGCGCAATCCTCAAACCGATGATCCAGGCCAGGATAAGCAACACACTATAGATGGAAATCTCAAAATGCTGGGTATCGATCAGTTTTAAATTGAATAAGTCCCTGATATTATTCATTTTCGTGAATTATTAATATATCAGTTTCCTGAATCCCGGAATAAAAATAGACTCCAATTCTGCGAATGAAAAAAACACTTCTATCTGCCCATAGGAATAAGGAGCGATCTCATATTGGTTATATAAAAATCCCAATCCTTTCATATTCATTAAGATGTTATCATTGGCTTGAACCTTGCTCTCAAAAAATCCCCCGTCCTGAAGTGATTTATCTGCGGGGATTTCAAATAACTCTCTAAGTTTTTTGTCGATCAGCCCGGAAAGTTGGTCTTCATATCCTTCAATGAAAATATCTTCTTTATTTAGTTTAACACCATTTTCCGTGTCGAAGACAATATAATTGATTCTGGTAATGCCATGAGCTCCCCCGGTGAAACCATAGTTATTGATCCGGTATACAGTATATCCGTCCTCGTTGTAATAAATGACAGAATTCAGATATTTCACCCAGTTGAAGGAAAACCCGCTTTCATAGAGGTCTTTATTCTTCTCAACATACTGTTTGAAAAATGTAAAACGAATATTTTTCAGGATGCCGGTTCCATCCCTGCCTTCGTCCTTTTGGGCGTATTCCTGAAGGATATATTTATTCATCAGGCTTGCAAGTCCCGGTTTTACACTGGATGCCGGAAGGAGTAAGCTAAGATTTATCTCAGCTTTCGGTGAATCCGTCTTCTTCGTCAATGCAGTATCAGCCAAATGGCAGTAAGACCGGAATTCTACCGTTCCCTCCGGAAAGACAGGTTTTATATTGAATTCCGAACTCAGACCCCGCATTCCAGACTCCCAATCACCCTTTATTTCCAGGTTTCCGCTAATACTTCCGCGAATAACAGCACTTGTATCCCCATTGTTCATTTCGTAAAGGATGATGTTGTTCCCATCCACTTTTCCCTCCAGATAATTCCAGTCACCATAAATGACCACATCGGCATTCCCGGTTTGCTGATGAAGCTCGTAATAATAATATCCGGTAACTTTACCGTTACTAAAGGTAAGATCAGCGATATAAGTAGTCCCGTTTTCAAGACTGCCTTCATAATGTGCATAATTGCAGTGCATCTGGCCTGCTACCACACCAAGGTAGAGGGAAAATAAAATTGTAATGGTAATTTGTTTCATGGCGTTGTTGTGTTTTTATGGGTTATGGGTTATGAGTGATGAGTTATGAGTGATGAGTTATGAGTTTTGGGTTATGGGTTATGGGTTATGGATTATGGGTTAATTGGTGAATTTGTAATTTTTAAATATTCTTTTTCAATTTACTGCTGTTCACAATATTTAATGAGAGCGTTTATTGCCGGTTTAAAATTTAATTTTTGTGCATGGTGCCAATCGTTGCATGCTTCGGTTTTCATGCCGAGCTGATAGAGAGCGAAGCCACGGTTATAGTACGATTCGGGGTTTTCCGGGTCGTTGTTTACCGCCTGGTTGAAATCGTTCAGGGCTTCCTGGTATTTGCCGGCCATGCCTTTCAAAATGCCCCGGTCGTTATAAGCCTCCGCAAATCCAGGATGTAATTCGATCGCTTTGCTGAAGCTTTCCAGGGCACTTCGATAGTTCTGCCGGTCAAAATCAAAACTTCCCTTGTAGTAATGTGCCTGGGCGGAAGCCGGGCCTGTCCTTTCTTTACGGATAACATCCTGCATTAGCTTCTCAGTCCCTGACCACACGGTTATCCGTTGAAAAGTTGTTGCCGCTAAAAAAATGATATAAACTGCCGCTCCCGACCATATAACTCTTTTTACATTATCAGGTATGCTTAACTTTCCTGAAACCAAATAATTATATAAATGGGCAATAATAAAGAATATACCGATAAAGGAAAAGTAAGCATATCTTTCACCTGCCATAAACTTTCTTGACCAGAATAGAGGCAGAACAATGGATATGCTCAACAGAAAGAATAATATACCATAGATTATCTCTTTCCGAAAACGGTTTTTCCAGAAGAAAAGGAAGATTAGGCCTGCTGCCGGGATTAAGGACAGATAATACAGGGATCCCAGATGACCCGTTGTTTTTAGTGGGAAAGCGTAAATAGCCGAAAGATTGACAGGAAATAACGCTTTAAACAAATATAGAATTATGGTATGCACATTCAGTATGACCCGCTCTGTTAATGTAAACTGGGTCTCAATCGGGGTTATATGTCCAAAACTTTCTGATGCCCTGATGGTTATAATTCCAAAGATAACAGAAATGGCCAAAAGTGGAATTTTCTCCAATCCATCCCATAATTTTATTTTACCTTTTCTGTACCAATCGTTAAGCAGAAATACAAGGGGAAGTGTAATCGCCAGAGATTTGGCCAGGAGTGCCAGGATGAATAGTAAAACGGCAATGCTTGCCCATACCCACTTTCTGTTGTGTTCTTTATATTTTAAATAGCAAATCAAGGACCCCAGCGATAAACCGGTAAAAAGCAATGTGCTTCTTGCTGATATCCAGGCTACAGCTTCCACATTCATGGGGTGTATAGCAAATAGCAATGCACATATCACACCAAGCGATTTATTCCGGCTTAGATGATTAATAAAGACAAAAACCAGGATTATATTTATCAGATGCAGAAATAGGTTAGCAGTGTGATAAGGAGCAGCATTGGTTCCTGCCGTGCTGTAGTTAAGCGAAAGGCTCAAAACGCTTAACGGTTGGTACATGCCCAGTTGAAATCCGGAAAATATTCGGCTTATATCTGCTTTCTGAACTTCTTTATTTTCAATGTATTCCAGATCATCCCATCCTTCCATGAATCCATACCGGGTTGAACGCCCATATAGTATAACGGTCATTACCAGGATCAATCCCAGGATTATCCAGGAAAATTTGGTTTGATCGGTTTTTTTGCTTTCTTTTTTCATCGTCAGGGTTGTACGGAAAACCGGAATATTGCCGTGTATTTATAATCCTCACCCGGTTCCAGGATTGCATCCGGAAACCCGGGTTGATTTGGAGAATCGGGGAAATGTTGCGTTTCCAGGCAAAATCCATAGTGCTTGAAATATGTCTTTCCTTGTTTTCCTGTTATGCTGCCATCAAGGAAGTTTCCTGAGTAAAACTGTATGCCGGGTTCTGTTGTTAGCACTTCAAGCGTTCTGCCACTTTCCGGTTCCATTACACGGGCCACTACCCTCATTTCTCCCTCGTTATTCAAAACATAATTATGGTCATATCCTCCCGTCACCTGATCTATCCTTGAACCAATCGGTTCTGGTTTTCTGAAATCCATAGGGGTACCTTCCACAAGGGGAAGATTTCCGGTTGGGATCAGCGTTTCGTCGACCTCTGTATAACGGTCGGCATCAATCATCATGATATGCCCAAGTATATCTCCGTTACCGGCACCTGCCAGGTTGAAATAGCTGTGCTGGGTGAGATTGACAGGTGTGGGTGCGTCAGTGGTTGCGCGATAACTGACAATAAGCTCATTTTGGTTGTTCAGGCTGTATTTTACCACAACACTGAGATTTCCGGGATAGCCTTCCTCCCCGTCAGGGCTGGTATATTCGAGGATTAATGAAGCCGTATCATTTTTTACCTGATCTGTTGCCTTCCAGATCTTCTTGTCAAATCCCGCTAATCCTCCGTGAAGGTGATTAGGGCCATTGTTTGTAGCTAAAGTGTATGTTTTTCCTTCCAGGACAAAGCTTCCTCTGGCAATCCTGTTTGCGTAGCGTCCTACTATGCATCCGAAATATGGATGCTCTCCGGTGTATGGTGTCAGGCTGTCGAAACCAAGGACAATATCTGCGAATTCACCATTTTTATCAGGTACTTTTATGGAGGTAACTATTCCTCCGAAATTGGTGATGCTCACCTCCATACCTTTTTCATTGCGAAGTGTGTACAGGTAAACTGTTGTACTGTCTACAACACCGAAGTTTTCTCTTTCTATTTGCATGATTTGATGATTTGCAGATTCACCGGGTTCCTGCTGTGGTCCATTACAGGAAAAGAAGTTCAGGATCAGTGCGGTAAAAAGCAACCGGCCGGGGATTGATCTATTCATAATTTCATAAGGTTTGATAATTCAAATATACAATATATGCTCCCATGTTGGAAATTAAAAAGAGTTTTTTAATTTTGATTTGAGCAAATCAAAAACCATGAATACTTCCGGATTCCTTACTATTGATTACCTGGTTTTCATAGCTTACGGATTACTGATTATTGGCGTAGGTTTATGGGTTTCAAGAACCAAGAAAGGTACCAAGAAGACTGCGCAGGATTATTTTCTGGCCAGCAAAGCCTTGCCCTGGTGGGCTATTGGAGCTTCCCTGATTGCCTCCAATATTTCTGCCGAGCAATACATAGGTATGTCCGGATCAGGTTTCGCAATCGGATTGGGCATTGCATCCTATGAGTGGATGGCTGCCATAACATTGATCATTGTGGGGAAGTTTTTTCTTCCGGTTTTCCTGGAAAAAAAGATTTATACTATGCCTCAGTTCCTTGAAATGAGGTATGATAACAGGGTAAGGACGGCCATGGCCTCCTTCTGGCTCCTGGTATATGTTTTTGTCAACCTCACATCGGTGCTGTACCTGGGAGCTCTGGCTTTACATACCATTATGGATATTCCTCTTACCTGGGGTATCATCGGCCTTGCTGCTTTTGCTGCCATTTATTCGATTTATGGAGGGCTTTCGGCAGTTGCCTGGACTGACGTTATCCAGGTTATTTTCCTGATAGGGGGTGGTTTGCTTACAACTTTCCTTGCATTGGATGCTGTTTCCGGTGGTGAGGGTATTGTTGCAGGATTTAGTGAGATGCTTGAGAAAGCTCCCAAACATTTTAATATGATCCTGGAAAAAGGACAGCATATGATACCGGATGGGAAAGGCGGGGTAAAAGATGCTTATCTGGATCTTCCCGGACTTGGCGTGTTGATAGGGGGTATGTGGATTGCCAATATTTCGTACTGGGGATTCAACCAATATATTATTCAGCGTGGACTTGCTGCTAAAAATATCCGTGAGGCCCAAAGGGGAGTGATTTTTGCCGGATTCCTGAAAATTTTAATCCCGGTGATTGTGGTAGTTCCGGGTATTGCCGCCTTCGTTCTTACCGCGGATGATCCTTCAGTAGTAATTGAACCCAGCGATAAGGCCTATCCATGGCTGTTACATACTTTTGTGCCGGCCGGGTTGAAAGGTCTTGCCTTTGCCGCATTGATAGCTGCCATCGTATCTTCTCTCGCGTCGATGCTTAACTCAACCTCAACCATTTTTACCATGGATATTTACAAAAACTATATCCGTAAAAATGTTTCCGATACTCAAATGGTTCCGGTTGGAAGGATGGTAAGCCTTATCGCACTCATTATCGCCATCATTACGGCACGCCCGCTACTGGGAAGCCTTGATCAGGCATTCCAGTATATTCAGGAATTCACAGGATTTGTGACTCCGGGTGTGGTGGTGATATTCTGTTTCGGGCTGTTCTGGAAACGAATGACTCCCAATGCTGCTTTGCTGGTGGCGATCCTGACAATTCCGCTTTCTTTCCTGTTTAAGGTAATCCTGCCTTCACAGCCTTTCCTCGACAGGATGGGCGTGGTTTTCCTGGTGCTTGCCGGAATTGGGATACTTATCAGCCTCCTGGAACCAAAATCAAAAGTTACAAAGGGTATTGACCTTCACAAGGGGTTATTTCACACCGGACCGGTATTTAATGTCGGTGCGATCATCCTCTCCGCTATTGTCGCTGCCCTGTATATTATTTTCTGGTAGCAATTCCGGTGTACTGATAGGCTCCAATGTCGGGAATAACACGCGAATTGCCGTCTAAATCAATGGATATAATAAACGGATAAGCCGAGGAATTGATCACATTCTGGCTCCCGGCACCGATAACAGGGGATAAAGTATCGGGGTGAAAATCAAATTTCTGGGTGTTGACAAACCGGGGATCCTGATTCCTGAAACTTCCGGGATAAAGGCTTGGGTCGGATATATCCTGTTGAGTACGTAACAGGCAGTTCTCAAATTGATACAGGAAAGGGGCTGAGTTGTTTTTATCGAATATCATTTCCTCCTGCAAGGCCCCGTAATTAATGCAATTTCCAAAGTAGGCGTCCATTTCAAAGACAATGACGTTACCTCCTGCATCTTCAAAGTAATTGGTTAGGGCCAGGTTTTCCGTTTGCCGTATAGATTCGGTCCAGTAATTGGCGAAAGTACACTGCCGGAAATCATATTGCCCTCCCCAGGTCAAAGCCAATCCATACTGTCCGCACTGGTCTACCAGGTTATTGATCCCGGTTATCCTGTAAAACCTCGACAGGATACCTACCCCTGTCATGTTTTCAATTTTGGTGTTGGTCAGGAGAACATGCCCGTCGACAGGATTGTTCAGATTCAGTGTTTCCGTTTGAAGGCCAATGAATCCATTGCGGATCACTGCGTAGTTAATGCGGTTATCGGTATTACCTTCATTGATCCATATCCTGTCCCACTGGCCCGGGATATCCCTGAAATAGCTTTCAAGACGGTCGCCCTGAAACGTAACGGGGTTTTGCCTGGTTCCGTCTACATTCAAATGCCCGTATCGGTAAATCCACAACCCGGATGCATTATGAAAGTGTATAGAAGTTCCTTCCTGTATGGTGAGTGATCCCAATGAATCAACCACTGCATAACCATATACAAGGTGAGGTTTGTCGTTGTTCCATGTAACGGTACTGTCAGTGCGTGCCACAATCTTGTATTTTGGGAGGCCGGGCACCTTTGTGTCTGCAATATGATAGTATGCGTTCTGTCCCCAGGCTAAAAGATCTATATCCTGGATGTTTGTATTGGTTTCAAATATTATCTGATCAGTGACTACAAAGGGAGTGAGATCCGAATTAGGATCCAGAGTGACACGGATGAAAACAAACAAACTGTCGTCAGCGGCAATTTCTACATTACTCAGTTGCGTAGAGGGTGTTCCGTCAACGTTGATGCGATAAAAAGATGATGGACCTGTACCCAGGAATATAGATGATATCTTTATTCTTTTATCATGATTATTATATACTTTGAGATACTGCGTGACAGATCCTACGGTTGTGAAAATCGTATCAAAGACAATTGAATCGGTTGAAAAAGATAGCTTAACCGATGGATCTCCGTCAATGTCATCTTCCTTCCTGCACGAAAAAAAAATCAGGATGAGGAGAATAGAAATGAGCGATGCCGTTAGTTTACTTTGATTTTTGTAAAGTGCCATAGTTAAAAAGCAGGTCAAAGATAATCAATCCTCGAGTCATACGTTTAAAAATAGTATTTATTGTCTGACGCAATCAGGAGAAAATCAAGGTAATTGACGAACAGTATTTTATCCTGATTAATTATGCCTGTTGATTCGCTGAAGATTTGTTCTTCATTGCGGGATGGGAAAGCAAATATGCGTATATTTGAATATTCATAACTGTAAAAGATCATACCCCTCATGAAACTAAAACTTATCTTGATAGTACTGCTGGTTTTCACCGGTTTGTTCAATGTAAAAGCTCAGTTTGGCAAGGATTTTCAGGAAGAAAAACAACCGCAGTTACAAAAGAGGTTTTTTATGGGAGGGGGCATTGGATTCTGGATATGGCCACGAGAAGGCTATGTTTATGTAAGTCCACTGCTGGGCTATCATATCAGTCCCAGCTTTGATGTGGGGGTAAGGCTTTCCTATTCATATTACTGGTATAATTACAGCGGATTGAAGTTTGATGAGAACGATTATGGCGGTGGTGTTTTCGGCAGGTATTATCTTTTCTTTTTCCAGGATCTATTCATTCATGCCGAATATGAATTCCTGAGCCATGAAGAACCGACGAATATCTATTTCACACCTCCGGATATATATACCTTCACGATGAAACGAGTTCCATTGCATAATATTTATGTAGGGGCCGGTTACCGGCAATGGATAAGCCAGAATGCTTTTGTGAGCCTGCTTGTGCTGTTCAATCTTAACGAAACCGAGTATGCACCCAATAATCCAATTATCCGTATCGGATTTGGAGTGGGGTTATAGGCTTGTTATTTCTCTTCAGGAATTCTTTTTAATACCTCCAGGGTAAGATCCCAGAATTTTGTAACCGTTGATATTTCAAGTCTTTCGTCGGGTGAATGCACTCCCCGCAGTGTAGGTCCGTATGAGATCATATCCATACCGGGATATTTATCGCCGATGAGCCCGCATTCCAGTCCTGCATGGATAGCAAGAACCTTCGGCTCTTCTCCGAAAAGGTCTGTGTAGGCCTGCCGTGTGATCTCAACAATCCTGGAGTTGGGATCGGGTGTCCAGCCCGGATAACCATCACTATGAGTAATCCGTGCGTTGACCAACCGGAAGACACTGGCAACCATATTACAGATATCCGTTTTTGCTGAATCAACAGAACTACGCTGGCTTGTGGTAATAATAATTGCATCGGAACCGGTTTTCACGGATGCCAGGTTTGTAGAGGTTTCCACAAAGTCTTTAATATCCTGCGACATGGCAATGACACCGTGGGGACAGGCATATACGCTGTTGATCAGGGCTGCTTGTGTTATGGTGTCAAGTACACGTTCAGGTTGATTTGTTTCTTCAATCTGAATTTTCACTCCGGGATCGGAGATATGCAATTCTTTTTTTATGGCCTGGTCGTAATTCTCTGTCAACTTTTTCAGATTGGCTGCCTGCTTATCGGGAACCATAACAGTAGCCGAAGCTTCTCTGGCAATTGCATTCCGTAAGTTACCGCCTTCGAACGTTGCGACAAGTGCACCTAAGGTGTTTGATGCGTCCCAAAGTACGCGGTTGAGTATTTTATTCGCATTGCCCCGTCCTTTATTGATATCATCCCCGCTATGTCCACCAAGTAAACCTGAGACCTTAATCCTGAATGCCTGATGATTCTCCGGTGTGGTGAGCCATCCTGTTTGTATCTCGGCAACCGTATCTCTTCCGCCGGCACATCCGATAAAAAGCTGTCCTTCGTCTTCAGAATCGAGATTCAGCAGGATCTTTCCATTTAAGAAGCCTGCTTTAAGACCGAAAGCGCCTGTTAATCCAGTCTCTTCGTCAACAGTGAACAAACATTCCATCGGGCCATGCTCAATATCTTCGGAAGCCAGAATAGCTAGCTGGGTTGCGATGCCAATACCATCATCGGCTCCTAAGGTCGTTCCGCGTGCCTTAACCCATCCATTGTCAATATATGCCTGTATTGGATCTTGGTTAAAATCATGGACCGTATCTTCATTTTTCTCACAAACCATATCAATATGGCTTTGCAGGATGACTGGGACCATGTTTCCCCTGCCTTTACTGGCTTGTTTGCGGATTAAAATATTTCCAACCTCATCCTCTAAGGTTTCCAGATTATGTTTTTTGCCAAAATCTTTAATATAAGCCGCAATTTTCTCTTCTTTTTTCGAAGGTCTTGGAATCTTCAGGATTTCCGAAAAATAATACCAGACTTTGGAAGGCTGAAGGTTTAATAATTCGTTGTTCATGGGTATATTGTTATATTGTTATATTGCTATCCTGCCTGTCCCGCTTGCCCCTGACTTTCGTCGGGGCAAGCGGGGCAGGCTGGGGCGAAAGCCGGGAATCTAATCCATATTTTTCAATCTTCTTATCGTCTCCACCGGGTTGTCTGATGCAAAAACCGTGTTTCCGGCAACGAGCACGTCAGCGCCGGCCTGAATGAGAGGCCCGGCATTATCAAGAGTTACCCCCCCGTCAATTTCAATAAGTGCATCGCTGTTTCGTTGTGAGATCATCTTTTTTAATTGTTTGACTTTCTCATAGGTGCGTTGAATGAATTTTTGACCCCCATAACCCGGATTAACTGCCATGATCAGGACAAGGTTAAGGTCGGCAATGATATCGTCTAGCAATGCAACCGGTGTATGGGGATTTAACACCACTCCGGCTTTGCAACCGGTGTTTTTAATTGCCTGAACCGTGCGATGCAAATGTGTGCAGGCTTCGTAATGTACACTAATCAAATCGGCTCCCGCCTCGCGAAAGCGTTCAAGATAGCGGTCGGGATCAATGATCATAAGATGCACATCAAGCGGTTTGGCTGCATATTTCCGGATGCTTTTTAATACAGGAAAACCAAATGATATATTGGGGACAAAAACGCCATCCATGATGTCGATATGAAACCAGTCGGCCTCACTATTGTTCACCATTTCAATTTCTTCCCTGAGTTTACCGAAATCAGCGGAAAGGAGTGAAGGTGCTATCAGATGTTTCATGTAAAGGTTTTGACCAAAAGTAAAAAAAAAAGCGGACTTTGTCCGCTTCCTATCCCAGATATGTCTTTAAAATTTTGCTTCGGGAAGTGTGTTTTAAACGACGAATGGCCTTCTCTTTGATTTGCCGCACCCTTTCTCTGGTCAGATCGAATTTTTCTCCGATCTCTTCCAGTGTCATGGGATGCTTGCTGTTCAGACCAAAGTAGAGCCGGATCACATCTGCCTCCCTGGGTGTCAGGGTGGAGATGGCACGGTCAATTTCCTTGCGAAGGGATTCATACATCAGTTCTGTTTCAGGTGTAGGTCCTTCATCCGATTTCAACACATCATACATTGTGTTTTCTTCATCCTGGATAAGAGGAGCATCCATTGAAACATGTCTTCCGGAATTCCTTAATGATTCCTTCACCTCGGTTTCGGGTATGTCGAGCATTTCAGCTATCTCTTCTGCCTTGGGTTCCCTTTCATTATCCTGCTCCAGCTTGGCGTAAGCTTTGTTGATCTTGTTGATGGAGCCGATTTTGTTTAACGGCAGCCTTACGATCCTTGATTGTTCTGCCAAAGCCTGGAGTATCGATTGGCGGATCCACCAAACGGCATAAGAGATGAATTTAAAACCCCTCGTTTCATCGAAACGCTGGGCGGCCTTGATCAACCCCAGATTACCTTCATTGATAAGGTCGGGGAGGCTCAAACCCTGATTCTGATATTGCTTGGATACCGACACCACAAACCGCAGGTTCGCTTTGGTCAGTTTTTCAAGAGCCAGCCTGTCACCTTGTTTAATACGCTGGGCGAGCGTTACTTCTTCCTCAGCCGTTAGCAACTCAACCTTGCCTATCTCTTGCAAATACTTGTCGAGAGACGCGGTTTCACGGTTGGTTACCTGCTTGGTGATCTTTAGTTGCCTCATAGAATGATTTTGGTTATGAAATGTTTTGTGATAATTGATTCCACATAAACATCTGGCTCAATTTCTATCCTATTATTGAAAGTTTAAAAATTTTCGGTCACAAAAATAATAAGGATTATGCTGCAATTGTACGAATCAAGCTATGTTTTTGTTTCAATCCTGATTTTGCCTTGGTGGCTGAGGAAGCAATACCTTACGTGAAAGCTTCAGCTTTCCCGTTTTAGCATCCACGCCAATCAGCTTTACCTCAATCTGATCTCCCACCTTTAACACGCTTTCTACATCCTTCAGCCTTTTCCAGTCGATTTCCGATATGTGAAGAAGCCCGTCTTTACCCGGTAAAATCTCCACAAAAGCACCAAAAGTTGTGATGTTTTTTACAGTTCCAAGGTATACTTCCCCAACTTCCGGTACAGCCACGATCCGGCGTATCCTCAGCTTGGCCTTTTCTATAGATTCCTTGTCACTTGAAACTATATCCACTATTCCATATTCTCCTTCTTCCTCAATTACAATGGTTGTGTTGGTTTCGCGCTGAATTTCCTGGATCACCTTACCTGAAGGTCCTATGATGGCTCCGATGAATTCACGGTTAACGATCATCTTTTCTATCCTGGGAACATGATCTTTATAATCGGCCCTGGGTTCGGAAATGGTCTTCTCCATGATGTCGAGAATATGTATCCTTCCTTTTTTTGCTTGTTCCAGAGCTTCTTCCAATACTTCATAGGATAAGCCTTCAACTTTTATGTCCATCTGGCAGGCGGTGATTCCATTTCGTGTTCCGGTAACTTTGAAGTCCATGTCACCAAGGTGGTCTTCATCGCCAAGGATGTCTGACAGGATAGCATACTTTCCTGTTTCAGCATCACTGATCATACCCATGGCAATTCCTGAAACCGGGCGGGTAATCCTGACACCGGCATCCATCAGTGCGAGGGTGCCACCGCAAACCGTTGCCATGGATGACGAACCGTTGGATTCGAGTATATCTGAAACTATCCTTATGGTGTATGGGTTTTCTTCCCCATTGGGAATAACTTGTTTAAGCGCCCTCATGGCAAGGTTTCCATGGCCAATCTCCCGACGGGATGTGCTCCGTATGGGCTTTACCTCTCCGGTTGAAAAACCCGGGAAGTTATAATGCAGGATGAAATTACTGGTGCCTTCGATAATGGCTCCATCAATGACCTGTTCATCAAGCTTGGTGCCAAGAGTTACTGTTACCAGAGACTGTGTTTCGCCGCGTGTGAATACGGCAGAGCCATGCGCTGAAGGCAAATAATCCACTTCACACCAGATATCGCGTATTTCATCTGTTTTTCGTCCATCCAACCTTACCTTTTCGTAAAGTACCATCTTGCGGATGATCTCTTTCTGAAGATCGTGGAAATATTTTTTTATCAGAGCCTCTTTTTCTTCCAGCTCTTCTTCGGAGAAGGTGCTCAGGAATTCTTTTTCAACTTCGCTGAATTTTTCATTCCTTATTTTTTTGTTGTTAATGAAGGATTTGGCCAGGTCATAGACCTTGTCACCTGTGGCTTCAATGAGTCGCTGACGAAGCTCTTCATCTTCCTTTTCCGGTTCAATTTCTCTTTTTGCCCCGGCTTTTCCTGCCATTTCGGCAAGTTCAAGTTGCGCGTTGCATTGAATGCGAATGGCTTCGTGAGCGATTTTAAGAGCTTCCAGCATTTCCTGTTCGGAAACTTCCTTCATTTCTCCTTCTACCATGACGATATTGTCAATTGTAGCTGCCACCATCAGGTCCAATGTGGCATGCTCCAATGATGAAATGGTAGGATTGATAATGTATTCGTTCTGTATCTTTGCAACCCTTACTTCAGAGATCGGTCCATTGAACGGAATATCGGATACCGCCAGTGCCGATGAAGCGGCAAGGGCAGCAAGTGCATCGGGAGCAACATCCTTATCTCCGGATATCAAGGTGATGAGTACCTGTGTATCGCAATGGTAATTATCAGGGAATATGGGACGTAAGGCCCTGTCGACCAAACGGGCAATGAGGATTTCATACTCCGAGGGCCGAGCCTCACGCTTGAAAAAGCCACCCGGGAATTTGCCGGTTGCGGCATATTTTTCTTTATACTCTACCGTAAGGGGTAGAAAATCTGCTCCCTCCAGGGGGTCTTTCTTGGCTACCACCGTGGCAAGCAACATGGTGTTGCCCATCTTTACCACAGCTGAACCGTCGGCCTGCTTCGCCAGTCGGCCGGTTTCAATTGAAACCGTTTTCCCTCCAAGGTCGAACGATTTCGTAATACCTTTTACTGTCATTTGAATAATTTGTAAATGCCTAATAGAAAAATACAAAAAAAGGCAATTCCTAAATTGCCTTTTTTGTCCGGTGCAAAATATATCTTACTTACGGATACCCAATTCCTTGATGATGGAGCGGTACCGTGCAATTTCCGTGTTCTTTAGATAATCAAGCAACTTCCTTCTTTTGCCGACCAACAATACCAACGACCTGCGGGTTGCAGTGTCTTTCTTGTTTTCTTTCAGATGCTCTGTAAGATGTTTGATCCTGTATGTAAAAAGCGCAATCTGCCCTTCAGCTGAACCGGTGTCAAATTCCGACTTACCGTGATCTTTGAAAAAATTCTGCTTGATTTCAGTTGTTAAGTACATATTCTTGAAATATCTGTATTCAAAATTGGCCTGCAAAAGTAATGATTCTTTTTAATATAGTCAATCAATTATCGGTAATTTTTTTAAAATGACCATTTAAGCCGCAAATATAGCATTGTTCCATAATCCCCGAACTCGGTGCCTTCGTTTCCCAGGAAAATTTGACCGCTTACAAGCAAACCAATGTTATCAGTCAGGGAAAAATCAACTGAGGGCCCCAGATATAAGGATTTATCGTTAGGATTATATATTGCCGAGGCATCAGCCAGGATGAGAGGACTGACCTGGTATGAGATCTCCCCAAAAACAGAATATCTGGCCAGGGTGAGGGTCTTGGCACTGATGTTCCGGTTGAAATCAATGAAATTACCCATACTGGCAGGCCCGGTTGTTCCATCGGTGTTAAGAAGTCCTGCCATATGAAAATACCAGCGGTTTAAAGTGTAGTTGAGCCCCGCCGAAGCTACCAATTGGCCTGATGTATCACTGAAATTGTCCAAATCACGAAAATAGGATAACTCTCCGTTGAAACCTGCACCCCAGGCCTGACCCGACCACCCCGCACCCACAACGGCATCACCATCCATTTTTCCTGCCATAAACTGAAAATCATAGTTTCTCAATAGAAATTTATACATGGCTCCCAGGGTGATCTCCTCTTCGTGATCGATTTTTACCGCTGCCTGCAGCGATGAAGTGCTTCCTGTGTAATACTGCACAAGAGCCGCATCACAACCCGGTCGCTCCACGTAATCGAAATCGTAGTAATTAAAGGTGTTGAAAATGTCGTTTGGTGTCCATACAAGATTGGAAGACCAGTTAATTCGTTGCCGCCCCAGGGTAAAGGACAATTTTTTTTGTGTGATTTGAATATTTGCCCTGTCAAAACTTGTATAGGCAAAAAATGACCTCTCATCGGCTAAACTATATGTCAATTGTAAATAGCCGGGATCTTTGGTCATCAGGTCGTGTAAACTTGATACTTCCCCTTTTGAAAAATCTGATAAAATATTGGAGTATTCAACCAATTGTCCGTATTCCAGGATGTTTCGCATTCCGATATGGGCGCTGAACCAAGGCTTTGGAAAAAAACGGAAGTCGAAACGGTTGCTGATCGTGTTTAAATCCTGCCAGCTTCCCCTGAAGTCTTCTATCCACTCCATCTGTAAATCCTGCAGATGCCCGTTCAAGGAGTACTTTCTTTCCTTTCCGTCGTTTCCGGCATAAATGGCAGAAACCTGGAAGAGTGCGAAAAAAAGCAAAATTGTTTTTGTTCTCATCCTCTTTAGTTTCTGACAGACAGATCTTCTTTTACTTTCCCGTCTTCAATGGTGATAATCCTTTTTGCCTTGTCCATAACACGCTGGTCGTGCGTGGAAAAGATAAATGTGATCTTTGATTCTTCATTCATCTTTTGCATGATGTCAAGCAATTCGGATGTGGACCTGGAATCGAGGTTGGCCGTCGGTTCATCGGCCAGAATAAATTTGGGCCGGGGTGCCAACGCCCTGGCTACGGCAACACGCTGCTGCTGACCTCCCGAAAGGTTACCCGGACGGTGATGAAAACGCTCATCATCAATACCAACTGCATTGAGCAATTCTTTTGCTCTATCGTGTCTTTTTTGCTTTGACCAACCCTGCAATTGCAATATGAAAGCCACATTTTCCAATGCTGTTAATACCGGTATAAGATTATATGCCTGGAAAACAAAACCGATGTTTCTCAACCGGAAATCGATGAGCTTCCTCGAACGTAAGGTTGACAGATTGATGTTATTGATCAATACTTCTCCATTTGTGGGTGCATCCAGCCCTCCGATCATATTCAGAAGCGTTGTTTTGCCTGACCCGGAAGGACCAACTATTGCCGTGAATTCGCCTTCATCGAACTCCAGATTAATACCGTTCACGGCATGCACAGGCACTTTCGTTTCCTGGTAGGTCTTTTCAATGTTTATAACTTCAATTACTGACATGATTATAAGTTGTTTACAGTATTATTATTTTTTTTGCTATGGGTTTTTCTTTCTCAGGAAAAATGATCAAAATATAGGTGCCGGATGAAAATGAATTCAGTGACATTTTGTAAACACCCGCATGGGAGCATTGCTTCTCCTGAAGAAGACGGCCATATGTATCTGTCAATTTGAGACGGAAGGGTTGCGGGTAAGACACCATAATATAATCTTTTGCCGGATTTGGAAAAACAAGGAAGTCTTCTGGTGTAATCTCCTCTATAATAACCGGATACTCGAACAAAATACGATAAAGATTATAATAAAGCATATAATCCAGTCCGTTATAGTTTCCCGGAAATGCAGTACCCGTTTCTCCTCTCCGTTCCGGGTGTATGGTCCTTGATGTTGATGACCACTCGAAATTGGGATAAATAGAATCGTTGTAATTGTATGGACCTTCAGAAGGTGCAAGTTCCAACAGGTATTCATAATACGCCTCGGGATCATTGTAAAAGATTGTATCCGGTGGCAGGTAACTCATCAGGTAATTTTTACCACCGAATACCATTTGATGTAACATAGGTATCCATCCGTAATCCTGCTGCCGGGAACGGGGACCTAACACCCGTGCGTTATAGTCTGTAAATGTTGTATCTGCCTGCAATCCTTCCGGCCATATATTTGACATTGCATCAAGGTTTATCACTTTAAAATCTTCCTGGTTCGGGATCATGTAGTTCTCAAGATACTGAAAGATCTCGTTTGCCGTGGTTTCCCGGATAGTGTCGGTGGTTGGGGAATCCTGGCCGGTGAGATGGTATTTCGCTCCTGCAAATCCGGCCGATAAGAGAAATGCATTTTCTCCCCGCATCACATTTTCATAGGTTACAGGATTTTTAATAATGAAATCCCAGTTTTCACCCATTATCCCGTATAAATTTGGATCGGTAGTGTCCCTCCTGACAATAACCGAATCGCCTTCTTTCATATAATTCACGATTCTTGCGATTTGGTTGGATGCCTCTTTGCTCAGGGAGGTTTCGAAATCCTGGAATGGTAAAATGGTATTGTTTTCAGAATAAACAACATCTTCAGGAACACACTTTCTGACCAGTCCCAGCCCTGTGATCAGCAAAATGGCCTGATCAAGGCTTTCTTCTTTGTCACGCGTATTTGACGACATCAGGTCTGACCTCAGGGAATCGATCAATGGTACCGGTAAACCCTGGTTTAATCGAGAAAGTACCGAATCCATATTCAGGGAGTCGGTACTTACATCATCACGAATAAAGAAACCGTTAAGGCTGGGTTCACCACCGAAATATATCTCGGCGCTAATATCCAGACGGTTAAGAGCATACAGGGCATAATAAAGCTCCTTTACCGTTTGCCCTGTCTCTTTACCTTCCTGCGAAAGAATATGATATTCTGTTCCCAGAACGCCAATGTATTGCCCCAGATCAATGGTGCAATCCGACCATAAAATGGTACCGGTCACAGTATCCCGTGCCAGAGCAGGTAAGCTGAAACCTGTCTCAGGGCCTATTCCTGCCATAAATTCCATTCTCAAACGATCCCGGTAAACCTGATACTTTTCTTCCGGAGAAGGTTGCCCCTGAAGTGAAAAAGTGATACAGGTCATGGCAAAAAAGATAAAGACCAATATGTTTATGTTTTTATTCATATAATAATTTTATCAGGCATCTTCGCGAACAGCCGCTGCCGGTTGCAGTTTCAAAGCTTTTCTGGCAGGCCAGACCGAAGCGATAGCAGCTGTTATTATCACGATAACTCCGATACTAATGTAAAATGTCGTTTTAACAGTAGGGAAAACCAGAGCACTGTATCCAATCGATTCAAATCCTTCTGCGAAAGCGGCAAAATTGATACCCTGTTGGTAAGTTAAAGCAACGGTGATAACAGTCAATAATATCCCTGCAATGGCCCCGGTGATCGAAAGAAAAATGGTTTCCATCATTATCATCAGAAAGACCCTCCTTTTGTTCATTCCTATGGCCATCAGCATCCCAATTTCTCTGGTACGTTCCAGGATGGCCATTAACATTGCATTAACTATCACAAATACCAGTGCAATCATTATTATGGCTACCATAAACCAGGAAAACTGATCCATAAGGCTGATCATGGCGAAGACAGCAGGATCGGATTCTTTCCAGGATAAAACGCTTAGCTTCGGGAAAGAATCTTTCAGGTTGCTTGTTACCTTATCGGTAAGATCATTGTTTTCAAGTAATATGGCAATTTCAGATGATTTGTCAGGATCCACTGCAATTAAATCGACGAGACTTGTGTTTTCTACAAAAACATTGGCTTCGTCATACATTGCGTTGTCTGTTTTGTATATGCCTACTACGCGGTATAGCCCGTAGGTGATATCTCCGGATGTGCTTTGAATAGTCATCACAATTTTAGAGCCGACTCCGGCATTCAGTTTTTCTGCAAGTTTTTTTCCGATAAAGATTGATGGGGTTACTTTAAAGTTTTGTTCAAAATAGGATCCATCCACTGTATGTTTGTGTATGTCTGTCACCATCTTTTCTTCCTGCGGAATGATACCGTTTACCATTACACCGCTGCCGGAACTTGCTGTGCTGACCATGCCCATTGATTTTGTTCGCCGGCAAACAGCCTTAACCCCTTCGGTTTTCTTTACTTTTTCAACAAGCAACCCGGCATTATCCATCATATGTTGTATGGATTTATCTTCCAGGAAACCAGGGGTATGTATCTGAATGTTCGACAGTTCATTACTGATGGAAGCATCCACTTTTTGGTCAATCAGACCATTCATAAGGGCTATCATGAATACCGTTCCGAATAACCCAAGAGCGACGGCCAGGATAACCACCATGCTTCGGGTTTTATTTCTCCAAATATTTTTCCAGGATACAGATACGATCATTTTTCTGAATTTTTTAATTGTTTATTTTCCCCGGAATGCCCTCAGGATATTAAATTTGTTTACGTAATACACAGGAAAAACAACAGCAAGCAGCGTGAGTATTCCAATGACGATGATCTGGTTTATAAATAATTCCGGATCAAGGGAGAACGGAAGTATGGGACGAGCATTCATTTCCAGCATGGCTTCTGCTGCTGCTCCTGTGAGCGGAATGGGATGGTGGTGGAGATAGTTGATCACAGGGAGGCTTATCAGGAATGCTACAATAATACCGAGTAAACCTATGAAAAAGGTTTCCAGGAGGATTATCCGGGTTAGTTTATAACGCTGCATCCCTACTGAAACCATCACGGCAAACTCCCTTTTTCGTTCCATGGTCATCATCAGCATGGTGCCGAAAATCCCAAAAGCAACCACCAGGTAAAGAATGCCAAGCATGAACCACCCGCTGATATTGTCGCTTTCAATGCTCTGCACCAAAGCAACCAGCATCTCTTTCCAGGTTAGCACAGCATATTTTCCTCTTGTTTTATCTGTGATTGTCTCACGAAGATCTTCCAGCATGTCGGGATCATCGATCATCACCGACAGGGATGTCAGACGATTGGGAGCAGCATAGAAATATTGCGCATCCTGAAGTTTAAGGTAAGCTACTTCACTGTTCATCATGGGGGCCGGAAAGCGGAATATGCCTTGGATGATGAATTCCCCGGCTGCCGTAATCCCATGATAGCCCTGGCTAAGCAGTATCAGAGTGTCTCCGGTATCAACCTTCAGATATCGGGCCAGAACTTCCCCTACAAGTATGGAGTTACTGTCTGAGGAGAAGTAAGTTCCCCGGATGATCCTGTTTTTTAATCCAGTCATCGAGTCTTCTATCGCGGGATCTGTGCCTATGATGGCGACTCCTTTGGTCATATTGCCCGATGAAAGCAAAGCAAACGATTCGAGACGGGGTGTAAGACAGGTTATCCCTTGAATTTCCATTAATGTATCCACCAGACCCTGGCTGTTCTCAAAAGTATTGTTAATGGTTTTATCGTCCCAATAGCCTTTGGCCTGAACCTGAAGATAACCCGTAGTGTTTTTTACCGAGTCGTGCTCCATCATTTCATATGTGCCTACCTGCATCGAGCGCATAAAAAGAGCCAACAGCAGGGCAAAGAAAACCGAAGCCACCGTGATCAGTGTCCTCCTCTTATTCCTCCATAGATTCCGCCATGCAATTTGTACGTATTGTGTCATCGTTCCTTAAATTTGCATTTATCTCCGATCTCCGATCTCC
>JAHJRE010000185.1 GCA_018831055.1 Bacteroidota bacterium | reverse complement strand
CGCAATAAGTTTTAATCCTCTGCCCCATTGATCAATGATGCCCAGTTTTTTGAAAACTGGGGCAATTACCCTGTTCCTTATCTCCGATTGTCTTGCTTCCATATCATTGTAATCAATGGATGGCGGGAGTTTACCGGGACTGGTAACTTCAATCATATTATCATAAATCGCCACCTTGATGTCCTTTCCTGTAAGAGAATAGTCCCTATGGGCAACAGCATTACGAATAACCTCCCGGATAGCTTTAACAGGATATTCCCAGCGGGATTCTGTGTATACTCCTTTTACTTCTGCTCCTTTATTTACATGCCTTAAAACAAAGTCGTATGCATGTTCAGCCTGCAAAGAAATATTTGTATCAACTGTTTTTTGATCAATAAAAGTATCCGGAGTAATTCCTTTAAACCGGGCACATTCTATTTTAGCATAGGGAAATATTTCAAAGCGCAGGGAACTTTCCGAGAATAGTATTAAAGCATTGGTTGGAAGTGTCTTACCCTGATAATCCTTGACAAGCAATAACTTTTGAAGAGTCACTTCATCCAGTTTCTCTCCTGATTTTTCATGGTAAAATTCCCTGAAGACTTGTAAGCTATTCGCAGGTAATGCCGCATTATGAACAAGTTCACTGTCAAAAGAAACATTTCGCTTTTGCCTTTCCAATTCTTCAATGATGTTTTCATCTGCCGAACGATTAGTAGAACCCACGCGAATGTAAGTACCCTCTCGTTTACCTTTTTTCTTCAAGAAATATGGGGTGTTACTTCCTCTGTATATTTTCACCCGGATAAAATGTTTCCTATCATCTGCATGAAATGTAATGTCAGGAACTATGACCGGATGGCAATTCTGATGAATGATGTTGCTTATCTGTTCTTCAATCTTCAGCAAATCTTCTTCGGGTATTCCGGTTAATTCCCTGGGATCATCCTTAATTCCAATGAAAAGTTCACCACCTGCATCATTGGCAAACGCCACAATTGTCCTGGTCAAATCAGATGAAGAAGGCATTCGTTCTTTAAACTCAAGCCTTCTTCCTTCCGGTAACTTTATGATGTCTGATATTTTCATTTTCTACCAATCCGCATTCAAATACTTCTCCAGTTGTTTCTCATTCAACACCTCGTTTCTCAGCAATCCTTTCTTCTGTAATGGTGCAATATTTTTACCTACACCATCATCCAGTTTTGGATCGTAACCTTCAGCTATCAGTTCATCTATCTTTTCAGTGAACACAGCAATCTCTTCCAGTTGCAGGCGGATCTTTTCTTTTTCGTTCTGAGCCTGAGCCGTATCGTTGTCCGTGATTTTAATCATATGATATTCCAGCTTCTCTGCCCGTTTGCTCAGATATTTTGTTTTCAGCTTGAATAGACTGTCGCGGTCCCATTTGTAGATGATGATGTATGCCTCAAATCCTTGCTGCGGGCCACTGCTCAGGTGCCAGATAAAGGGCGTTTTGGGCAGGTACATGAAGAGGTTGAGATGATCGCTCAGGTTTTTGAAGAAATGGTGTTCTATGTATTCATTCAAAGGCTTGCCAAGCAATCCGTCCAGTTGCAGGAACTGTGCAGGGGTGAATCCTTTATTCAGGCAATGCTCTTCCAGGCGGTCAAGCAGGCGTGGTTCCCCGGGTAGTCCCACTAAGGGGATGATTCCGTCGTCATCCTCCATAAGTATGGTACGGATGGCATCGGCCAGGAACTCCAGGGTGATCTCATGGGCACGGCCCTGGGGCAGTATCTTGCTGTTTTTAAACCAGTACCACACATTGATGGGGTTCAGACTGGGATATTTGCGTTTCTCATTATGGTGCTGGTCACAAAACGATTCCAGGTCGTTGTTGGTCTGGTACAGGGTTTTAAATTCTGAAATGATGGTGTTAATAGTTTCTTCATCAAAGGTGGTTAGTGGCAGGTTGTTGATGTGTTCCAGTACGATCTCATTCTCAATTTCTACTTCTTTCAGGAAGGCATCTCTTGCCTCTTTTAACAGAGGAAGGGCTCCGACTGGTTTGCCAATTTTTGACTCAACCTGATCTATGTCTTCAATGCTTAATTCAAATGTTTTAAAAATAAAATTATCATTAATTGCCTCATTTATTAGTATTTTAGTTAATTGGCAATTTTCATAATTTAGGTAGGCTATTAAACGATTATTTAGATAGCTATCTTTATAAAACAATAATGGATTAGTAATAAAATTAGTTTCTATGATACTTTGTGTGTTTATTTCTTTCTTTATTTCTATATTTTCTTTAACCAAAGTGGATATATAATTTGCAATAATTGAATTAGATTGAGCATATGGAACTTTTTCATTATCACCAGCTTGAAAACTTACTGTTGCATTTAAAGAATCTGCAATATAGCAAAATAATGAACTGTTAGAAAATGATAGTAATTGATATATGAGATTATGTTCAGAATAAACTGTAACGATGGAACTTTCAATTAAACATCCTTCTGGTAAATACTTGCTTGATGTCCCTTTTGTTGAAGCTCTATTAAAAAAATAACCTTCTTTAAAGTAGTAGGAATGATTACGCAACAATGCATTTGGATTATTATTAATTGCAAATTTCCCGCAATTCCATTGGCATGTTAACCAAAGATTACCAAACCATTTATTATACTTTCCTCCTTTGGCAATTATTTTCCAAGATTCTGTAATATTATAAATTCCTATTTCCCACCAATATCTTAGATATTTCTCATTATTACTTGTGGATAAACCTATGCATGATTTTGAAACATCCTTATACTTTCTTCCCTTAAACTTCTCCCTAAACCCATCACTGATCCAGTAAATAAACGGCCAGCCTTCTATGATCTTGAGTTTGGATTGGGGGAGGGTGTAGACCCGGTTGTTGTTGCGATGGTTTAGGAAATCATCGTAAGCAGTTTCCAAAGATGCTTGTTTATGTTTTTCCTGTTGGTTATCAGTTATGTTAAAGTAAACACCTTCTGTTTCATTAATTTTTTTGCTAATTACGTACCATGTAGCATCGAGTAAAATTCCTGGTCCGAAGAGATTAACCCTGTCTAAGCCATAATCAACCAGGATATCAATATGGGTTTTGTTTATCATGAATTTTCTGAAATCCTCAAACGATTTGATAAACATAAATGTATGTGGGTGGATCAATGCAACAAATCCATTAATGTCGTTTGTCAGTTCATTGCATCTTTTGAAAAAAGAAGCGTAGAGGTTGGTATTAAATCTGTATGGATTTTTATAGTTTGCGTCTATAAACTTCTTCAACTCCGGCCCGAAGTCAGCACTGTCGGTATAAGGTGGATTGGCCACGGCCACATCGAACTTCCGGGTGAGAAGTTTCAGGAAGGTGATGGCATCGCTGGTTTTAATGTTTAAAAAGGTCAGCCCCTGTTTTTTAGCATTGTTGGCTACTGCTTTTTGCAATGTGCCCAGGAAATCGGATTGGAACTTTCCGTAGGTTGCCTTGCGTTCTTCAGCAAAAAGATTGCCCTGCCGGGATGTACCATCCTCAAGATCCTTCATGCGTGCATGGAATTTTTCATACAGTCGGATCAGGGAGCCAAAGCGGTGTGCCTGCTGTATATCTTCCCAGAGGTCTTTTACAATGGATTCAAGTTCATCGCTTAGTTTTTCTCCGTTCTCAAACAGGTGTTTTACCTCTTCATATTCCGGCAGGAAAAAGTCGGAACTGACAATGTTAAAGTGGTCAATCTTAACAGAACGCTTTTTGCGTTTGGCCTTAATGAACAGTCCAAGCTGGGCCAGTTGCACGGCCCGGTCGTCAAGGTCAATCCCATGCAGGTTATGCCGTATGATCAGCTCCGGGATCTGTTCTTCATCATAATCCGCCCCGTAATTCTCTATCTGGTCGAGGTAGAGATCGTAAAACAGGTCGAAACTATACAACAGGAAATTTCCACTGCCGGTGGTCGGATCGATCATTCCTATCTCTGTGAGTGGCTTGCGATCTCTGTTTTGTATGGCCGGAACATTGGCAATCTTATACTTTTCCTTAATTGTGGATTCAGGGTACATCTCCATATAAAGCTTTCCAAGGCTGTTATCCACCAGGAATTTTACTACCCAGCGCGGTGTGTAAACCTGGCTTTGCAGGCTAACCTTGTTGTATTCTGTTTTGCCTCCCTGTTCTTTGTGTTCTTTCTTTTTTTTGTTGTTGTAACTTTCATACAGCCAGCCCAGGATGTCGTCGCTTTTCCAGATATCGGATTCTACCTGTGTGTCATTTTCCACTGCATTGAAAGCATTGATAACAGTGTTCAGTTCAATGGGTGTTGGAAGAAGATGGTATGGGTAATTTGCACTAAACAGGGGTATATCTGTTGCAAGTTGATTCAGTTGATCTTCCAAAAATTGCAATAATCCTTCCTGTTCTTCCTGCCGGGCTTCGGGGTGTTGTTCCAGCCAGACAAAATGAGCGAAGGAACGGTCACCGTGCTGGCTTCTTCGGGTAATTATTTCAGGATGCAATAAATGAGCCTCCATTACTTTTAATGCAGCCATTCGATTGAACAGGGTAAAGGTTAATTCCTCCACCAGTTTCTCATAAGCATTTTCAATCGTTCCGGTTTCCGAAATAAACACCTCCCGCATGTCTTTCATCCTGTTGCGGTCGTGATGATATTCCGGAGGAATACTTTCCAAAGACAAGAGAGATGATTCGGTTATACCCATTCTTCCCAGCCGGTTGCGGTATGCCTTGTCAATAAGCCCGCGTATATGTTCAACGTGTTCAGCTAATTTCATTTTTCACTTATCCTGTGATTATAGTGTTATTTCTACCTCATCATCATCACCTGCACCGGCAAGCT
>JAHJRE010000184.1 GCA_018831055.1 Bacteroidota bacterium | reverse complement strand
TCTGTATTCTGTATTGTCAATCGGATTGTCAATGGGCGATTTAATATTGCCAATGCATTGCAAATAGAAAATATTCAATTGCCCATCCTATTGTACATACAGAATACAGAATACAGAATACAGAATTCATCCTGCTCCTCCCAACACCACCTTCACCGCCTCCCTTTCCTTCCCGTTCACGCTGATAGCCACCACATAGGCTTTCTGGGGCAGTCTGTTCCCGGGATCATCTTTGTTTCTCATGGAAAAGGGATGGGGAAGACGACGTTATTGCGGAAGATGGAGAGGCGAATCGGGAATGATTTGCGATTCTGTATTCTGTATTCGGTATTGTCAATTGGATTGACAATGGGCAATTTAATATTGCCAATGCATTGCAAATAGAAAATATTCAATTGCCTATCCTATTGAAAATACAGAATACAGAATACAAAATTGAGAATTCACACTCCCTCATATCCCTTTGGAAACTTATTAAAACTTTCTTTTTTGGGGACTTTGCCTGTTGTCAAAAAAGTTTAAAATTACAATATCATTTTCTCTTATTTGATAGAAAACATTTAATTGTTTTGTAATTGTAAACCCTCGTATTCCCTTTTCTTTATTTTCAAGAGTTCCAATTTCAGGAAATTCTGATAAAATATCAAGAAAGTCGTATACCTTTTTAACAAATGATTCCGTATTTTTTTCTCCCCATTCAATCGATAAGTATTCCAGGATAGTGTCAAATTTTGAATCAGCTCTTTTTGACCACTTAATTTCTAAAGCCATTTTTTATGCTTCTTTTTCATTTCTTCGTTGGGGATAAGATTGTCTTCACTTTCACATTCTTCAATTGTGAAATAAAGCTCATCCTGTTCCTGCAGAGTTAACCGGCTCCATAACTGACCATCTTTAACAGAGGACCTGTTTTTCAGGAGATTATAAAAATTGATTAAAAGATTATCATTATCAATGCTGTCAATGAGCTTGTGGAAATTATTTTTTATTTCGAGAGCATCCATGTTAATCTTCCTTTTATCAAATCCGGGATTCAGGGTATTTATTACTAATCATTACAAAAATAACAAAACTTTTACTTTTACACAAAGGCCATCTCCCAATTAATTAGTAATCGAAAATTGACACTCTGCTATTCTCCAGGGATATCGTCCCTTTTATCAGAATGGTGAAGATGACGTTGTAACGTAAGAAGAAGAGGAGAGGCGAATCGGGAGTGATTTGCGATTCTGTATTCTGTATTCTGTATTGTCAATTGGATTGTCAATGGGCGATTTAATATTGTCAATGCATTGCAAATGGAAAATATTCAATTGCCCATCCTATTGTACATACAGAATACAGAATACAGAATACAGAATTGAGAATTCATCCTGCCTCACCCAGCACAACCTTCACCCCCTCCCTTTCTTTCCCGTTCACACTGATAGCCACCACATAGGTGCCCTGGGGCAGTTTATTTCCAAAATCATCTTTGCCTCTCCAGATGATGGTGCCGCTGCCGGGGTAGGTTTCGACATTCGTCAGCAATGTCTTGAGAAAATCCAAAAAATTGTCAATTCATAAAAAAAGCATAATTTTGCAAAGTTTTTCTAAAACCCAATGGTAGTATCCGGAAACATATCCAAAATCCAAATCAATTCCTGAAAAGGGAAAAATATTCCCATAGCCGGATAACCTATAAAAATCAATAAAATATGGTCTTAAAAACAAAAACAGTTGAATTAAGGCGAAGAATGCAGGAAGCTTTGCAGGGCGGAGGATCGCAGGCGATTCAGAAACAAAAGGCCATTGGTAAGCTTACAGCCAGGGAACGCATACTTACTCTTTTGGACCCCAATACTTTCCACGAATACGATTTGTTTGTCGAGCATGCTGCTAAAGATTTCGACATGGATAAGAAGCAGCTTCCCGGCGACGGTGTTGTCACCGGTACCGGCATGATCAGCGGCCATCCTGTTTGTATTTATGCCCAGGATTTCACGGTTGCCGGGGGGTCGCTGGGACTGATGCATGCCAAGAAGATCGTGAAGATCATGGATCATTCCATGCGGCTGAAGATACCCTTGATCGGCATCAACGACTCGGGCGGGGCCCGTATCCAGGAAGGTGTTAACAGTCTTGCCGGTTATGGCGAAATCTTTTACAGGAACACCCAGGCGTCCGGAGTGATACCCCAGATTTCCGTTATCCTGGGACCATGTGCCGGCGGTGCAGTATATTCTCCTGCTCTTACCGATTTCGTCTTTGTGGTCGATAAGATATCCAAGATGTTCATTACCGGTCCCGAAGTGATCAAAGCCACCATCGGAGAGGAGATCAGCATGGAAGACCTTGGCGGTGCCAAAGTCCACGCGGAGATAACCGGGAATGCACATTTTTATGCCGAAAGCGAACAGGAATGTTTTGACCAGATCAAACAACTGATCAGTTACATCCCCTGGAATAACGCGAAAAAAGCCGATCCTTTCCCCAAGAAATCCCCTAAGGCACGCCAGTATAAGATTGAAAACATCATGCCCACCGATCCCAAACAGCCATACGATGTGCGGGATGTTATCCGGGCATTGGTCGACGACTCGGAGTTCCTGGAGGTTCAGGAAAGATTTGCCAGGAATATTGTGATAGGCTTTGCCAGGATCAACGGGGATACCGTTGGGTTCGTGGCCAACCAGCCCATGGTGCTTGCAGGTGTGCTCGATGTCGACTCCTCCGACAAGGCAGGAAGGTTTATCCGTTACTGCGATGCTTTCAATATCCCGCTGGTCACGCTTGTCGACCTTCCGGGTTATCTTCCCGGGGTAGACCAGGAACACAATGGCGTGATCCGCCATGGTGCAAAGGTTTTGTATGCATACTCGGAAGCCACGGTACCGAAACTGACGGTCATCCTGCGTAAAGCTTATGGCGGCGGTTATATAGCCATGTGCTCCCACCACCTGAAAGCCGATTTTGTATGTGCCTGGCCTACCGCCGAAATTGCCGTTATGGACCTGAAGGCGCTGCTAACATCATCTTCAGGAATGAGATCAAGAACGCAGAAAATCCTGAAGAGGTCAGAAAACAGAAAATCAAGGAATACAAGCAAAAGTTTGCCAATCCATACGTGGCCGCCGCATACGGATATGTCGACGCTGTGATCGACCCCTCCGAAACCAGGAAAGTACTGATCCATGCCCTCGATATCAGCCGGCAGAAACAGGTTACCCCTCCGGCAAAAAAACACGGCATCCCGCCATTCTAATCAACATAACCATGGAAGATCAGGATAATAAACAAAAATACCAGTACTTGTCGGTCGATTACGTGAAATACAAAACCACACTGACCGACAAATACCTGAGTCGAAAAACATACGTGGAAAAAGACCCAAGGCTTATCACTGCTTTTATTCCCGGAACGATCAGGAAGGTTTTCGTTAAACCCGGCAGCAAGGTAAAAACCGGAGATAAACTCCTTATCCTGGATGCCATGAAAATGAACAACATCATCGTTGCTCCAATGGATTCGGTTATAAAGGAAATTCACGCCAAGCCAGGAAAGACAGTAGCTAAAAACGAGTTACTGATCGAACTCAATTGATCTGTTGCGAAAATGACTCCCGGAACAACTCATTGTTCCGGTTTATGAAATCAAGGATCTCCCCACGCCCCCTGTTTTCGGTTACCGATGTAATGAACATCTGAGGTAATTCTTCCCAGGTTTGCAACAGGAAATTCTGGTAATGCTCTATATTATGCCGCAATGCCAGCTTACTAAGCTTATCTGCTTTAGTGAACACCAGCACAAACGGCAACTCAACCGATCCCAGCCAATGGATAAAATCAATATCCGATGATTGAGGCTCCAGCCTGACATCCAACAGGATAAACACACTTACAAGATTCTTACGCCGGATAAGGTAATCCCGTATCATGATCCCCCACGATTCCCTGTCTGCTTTTGAACGCTTCGCATAACCATAACCGGGAAGATCCGCCAGATACCACGACTCATTGATCAGGAAAAAATTTATCAACTGAGTTTTACCCGGAGTTGAAGATGTTTTTGCCAGATTCTTACGGTTGGTGATCATATTAATGAGTGACGACTTCCCCACATTCGACCGCCCGATGAAAGCATATTCAGGCAAATTCGCAGGAGGTGCCTTATCCATCTCTTTAATGGATTTCAGGAAAACTGCCGTGTGAACCGGAAATGTCATCCTATATCATTTTTTGTATGTCGATATATGCCTGTCTTTTTTGTAATCGTAAATATCCTTAACGGTTACAATTATCCCCGTCTCCTCAACATTCCCAAAATGCGTATTCATCGCCGTTCCAAAATACCTCATTGTTGGAGAGAGATTCATATAAGCATTGAACAAAGGCGGGATGCCTTCATGCAAGGTCCTGATCTTTTGAACCAGTATCTTATAATTCTCATCATAATTACAACCGGCAAAAATACTTTCCAGGATCTTTTTGGGAGTCCCCAGAGGTAATGGATCATGCGGACGGACAAGCTCATCCTTGTCGGGGAAATATTTACTAATGAAATACAGGATGAGATCCCGGGCAAGTTTATCGAAATGGGGATACATGGTCACCTTTCCGAACAGAAATTTTGCATCAGGATGATCGATCACCACTGCTCCCAGGCCGTCCCACAGGTTATCCAATGAATACATACCTGCCCGGATGTTGATGGTTGGCTGGTAAAAGGGCTGAACGAACGACCTTCCGAGCTCTATGGTATATGGAATATATTCTTCCATGAACTTTTTGGAATACCAGAAAAGCCTGGCGGTTGGGGTCCGTATGGTACCATCTTCATTCAACGGCAACTCCTTGCAATGGATGAAGCGGTATCCTCCTATGATCTCCTTGTCACGCGGATTCCAGACAATTAACTGCTTGAACGGAACCTCCGAAGTATCGTATTCGTCAATATCCAGTGATTTACCGGTACCACCACCGGCATCACGGAAGGAGATCTCCCGCAAACGCCCTATCTCGCGCAGAGTGTTGGGAGAATTGTGATGAGTGATCACATATATCTTGTTCTTGCCGTTGTTGGTATCCCTGATGAAAGTTTCGTCGTTCAACTCTTTCTCAATCAGGTTGCGGTCGACCGGAAGTATTATCGTTTCCATAATTATTATTGTACGGTTGATGGCAAATTGTAAACTGTTTTCATGACCTCTTCCGCCCAGTAAGTATCTGAATGCTTCCTGTCAAAGGTTTCATAGGGAATAGGCTTGCCGAAGGTCATCGTGATGGATTTTCCCCTTTGCTTGTATGTCTCATCCACAAGGTACAGCATCTCAAGGTTTGCCTTGATCCCCAACGCCTTCCGGTAATTGGCCAGGTTATAGAAAAAAGCCGAATTCTTTCCCTCTATGTACGCCGGAACAACGTCACGCTTGTATTCCCTGGCTTTGGTGATAAAGGTCTTTTTCCATGAAAGATCTTTGATCACACCCTTCCTTTTCCTGGAAACCATTCCCGCCGGAAAATATAATATCACCTGATCGGATGCAAAGGTATCATTCAGGATTTTGACATTCTGGGCATTGCTCCCATGCTTGTTAATAGGAATAAATAAAGGACGCAAATTGGGAATATTCATCAGGATGTCGTTCACCGGAAAAACAATATCCTGCCTTTTGCGACCGGCAACCGAAATCAATGCAATTCCATCCAAACCACCCAAAGGATGATTGGATACTATGATATACCTCCCATCTATGGGAATGTTCTCTTCTCCAATAACGGTTAACTTCCTGACAAACTCACTCATGATGGCATTGGCAAAATCCAATCCCCAGTAGTTCCGGTTCCGGTAAATGAAATCATTGATCTCATCTTCATGAATGATCCTTCGCAGATACGACAATACAAACCATGGTAACACTTTTAACAGGGTAGGACTCTTTTTGGCTATAACCCCCCTGAGATCTATAAAGTTTTTTGTGATCTCAACACCCGGTTCAGAATTGTTTTTCTCCTGCATAGATTCCTAAATCTGTTACAATAACAAAATTACAACTATTCTTCCAAAAAATGCTTCCGGGAGCATTTTTAAAGTACATGTGTAAAGTATTAAATTACAATACTTTACCTTACTACTTTATGTTCCGGCCTCCTGTATTCCCCGCTATTATTAACATAATGTTGAAAAATATCGTAACCATTTTTAAAAAAAAGTGGTAAAAAGTGGTAAAAAGTGGTAAACTATTCCTTATATTTACGCATTATTTAGCGGGAAGTGGCCAATATCATCGGGACATACGAGTGTAAAGTGGATGCAAAAGGGAGGTTAATGTTTCCTGTAGCGTTCAAAAACCAGCTGAAAGAGTCTGCGGCAGAAGGCTTTGTGATCAAGCGCAGTATCTTCAGAAAGTGTCTCGAATTGTATCCTATGGATGAGTGGAACCAGGAAAGCCAGCGCATAAATAAGCTTAGCAGGTTCAAAAAGAAGAATGTGGATTTCATCCGGAAGTTCATGTCGGGAGTAAAGTCAACCGAGCTGGATTCAACAGGAAGGTTGCTTATTCCGAAAGACCTGGTGGTTTACGCGGGCATTGACAAGGATGTGGTTCTGGCATCGGTGGTGAACAAGATCGAGGTTTGGGACAAGGCAGAGTATGAGCGGACAATCGATTACGATCCCGATGAATTTGCCGACCTGGCTGAAGAAGTCATGGGAGATCTTGACATTGAATAAAGGAATATGTTTCACCAGGCAGTATTACTTGAGGAAGCCATAAATGGGCTTATCACCGACCCCAATGGCATTTATGTTGACGCCACCTTCGGCGGTGGCGGTCACTCTGCTGCCATCCTGAAGCATATCGATAATGGAAGGCTGATCGCTTTCGACCAGGATGAGGACACTGCTGCTAACCGTATTCAGGATGAACGTTTCCTTTTGATCCATGCTAATTTCCGGTATCTGAAAAACTTCCTCAGGTATCATAATGCTATCCCCGTGAGTGGGATCCTGGCCGATCTGGGTATATCCTCTTTTCAGATCGACACCCCTGAAAAGGGCTTTTCCCTTAGGTTCGACGAAAAACTGGATATGAGGATGGACAGGAATCAGGAAAAGGATGCCTGGTTTGTTGTCAACCATTACTCTGAAGAGGAGCTTACCAGGATCTTTTCCGACTTTGGTGAGATCCGGCATGCCAGGTCACTTTCAAAAGCCATCGTTGAAGCGAGGGATGAAACTCCCATTGATACTACCGGGAGACTGGCTGAAATTGCCGGAGTCAGAGCCCCGAAGAATCTGGTTAATAAATTTAATGGGCAAGTATTTCAGGCCATCCGCATGGAAGTGAACGATGAAAGCGGCAGCCTGTTGGCTTTCCTGAATCAATGTATGGAAGTGATCCGAACGGGCGGAAGGCTGGTGGTAATCTCCTATCACTCGTTGGAAGACAGGATGGTAAAGAACTTCATGAAAGCAGGCAACGAAAAAGGTGAAGCCGAAAAAGATTTCTTCGGCCATAGCTCTTCACCCTTCAGACAAATAAGCCGGAAACCGGTAACACCGGGAATTGATGAATTAAAGCGCAACCCCCGGTCGAGAAGCGCCAAAATGCGAATTGCAGAAAAGATATGAATGCTAACAAACATATTGAACCAAAGATTGAAGACGCCACAAACGTTTCCAGTGGGTTAGGCAAATCAGCGCAGGAGGTACTGGGTGGCAGGTTTCTTACAAGGAAAAATGCCACCCGTCTTCTGCCTTTCATCCTTTATCTGACCCTCCTGGCAATTATATATATCGCGAATACCTATTATGCCGAAAGAAAAATCCGGAAAATGGACGATATGCGGGATGAACTGAAAGAATTGAGATTCGAATATATCTCCACTCATTCGGCACTTATGGGACAAAAAAAGCAATCGTCACTGGTTAAATTCCTGGAAAAGGATGGGATCAAAGCATCTACTACCCCTCCAGGGAAAATCATCATAGAAGATTAACGGGAAATGACAGACGGACGGAAGACCATATTAAAGAGAGTTTATCTTGTTTACGCGGGGATCATCCTCCTCGGCATAGCTATTGTCTTGAAAGTCATTTACATCCAGGTTGCCGAGGGCCCCGAACTCATCCAGAAAGCCCAGGAGCAGGAGTTAAGGTATTTTACCATTGAGGCAAACCGGGGAAATATTATGTCGAGTGATGGGAGCATGATGGCCGTCTCCGTCCCGATATTTGAAGTACGCATGGATGTTGCCTCCCCGCTGATCAGCAAGCAAATGTTCTCACAAAAGGTTGATTCCCTGGCTGCCGCACTGGCCGGATTATTCGGAGATAAAAGCAAGTTTGAATACAAATCATCTCTGATCAAAGCAAGAGAAAAGGGTAACCGCTATTTCCTGATAAAGAAAAACGTTACCTACAACGAACTTAAAAAACTCCGGGAGTTCCCCATTTTCAGGAATGGCAAGTATAAAGGAGGCCTTATAACCCGTTCGTACACCCGCCGTATCATGCCTTTTGACAACCTGGCCCGCAGAACCATAGGATTTGAAGTAAAAGAGGAAGGCATTTTTGTCGGACTCGAAGGCTCTTACAGCGAATATCTGGCAGGACGAAACGGGGTTCAACTGCACCGGAAACTTAGTCATGGCGACTGGATGCCTGTTCAGGATGAAAACCAGGTCGAACCTGATAATGGAAAAGATATCATCACGACCATCGATATTAATTATCAGGACATCGCAGAATCGGCTTTGATGAAAACCCTTATTAAAAATCAGGCTTTTCAGGGTTGCGCCGTGGTCATGGAGGTCGAAACCGGAGAAATAAAAGCCATTGCTAACCTGAGATTAAATGAGAAAAAAGACAGATATGAAGAACTTTATAATTACGCCATAGGCGAAATTGTAGAACCGGGTTCAACTTTCAAATTAGCCTCCATCATCGCACTCCTGGAAGATAAAAAAGTAAAACTCACCGATATCGTTGACGTTGGTGATGGATGGACAACCTACTATGGCCATACCGTTCAGGACGTAAAAAAAATTGGAGACGGAAAAATCACCGTAAGAGAGGCATTTGAAAAATCTTCCAATGTCGGGATTTCCAAACTCATTGATGCAGCCTATTCAGACAATCCCAAACAATTTGTGGAGCATTTGAAAGACATGCACCTTCATGAACCCCTTGGAGTTGAAATTAAAGGTGAAGGTACTCCTGTTGTAAAAGACCCTTCTGACAAGAAAAACTGGTATGGAACAACACTACCGGTAATGTCTTATGGCTATGAAGTCATGATGACACCCTTGCAGATGCTTACCTTCTATAATGCCATAGCAAACAACGGGACCATGGTCAAACCCATGTTTGTGAAAGAAATTAAAAGTTCAGGAAAAACCATAGAAAGGTTCAAAACGGAGATCCTGGATGACAGAATATGTTCCCGCCGTACGGTTGATTCGGTTAGGTCATTGCTCGAAGGTGTTGTAGAACGGGGAACAGCGACCATTATACGAAATGCACCCTATAAAATTGCCGGAAAAACCGGAACAGCCCGTATTGCCGATAAAAATAAAGGATATGGAAATAAAGTCTACAATTCGTCCTTTGTAGGCTATTTCCCCGCCGACGATCCTAAATACTCGTGTATAGTCCTGGTAAACGATCCAAGGAAAGGCTACTACTATGGCAGTTCGGTTGCAGCTCCTGTATTCAAAGAAATTGCCGATAAGATTTATGCTTCTGCAATGCTCCCAATAGAAGATATTGATACTGGGCACCTTGCCCAGCCTGCGTATACCATCGGACTCCACCATGATCTTGATGAAATCTTCACCCAACTTGGGATAGAAATTGACACTGCAAGCAGGCATACTGAATGGATAGTGGCAAAAGGACAAAAGCACAACATAAAATATCTTCCCCGGCGTGTGATCCCGGGTATCGTTCCGAATGTAAAGGGAATGAAGGCCAGGGATGCGGTTTACCTACTGGAGAACCTTGGTTTGAAAACCCGGATACAAGGCAGAGGGATTGTGACCGAACAGTCGATCCCTTCGGGAAACATTATTGAAAAAGGCAGAACAATCACATTAAAACTATCAACCTGAACAGATGACCCGGACATTGATGGAAATATTATTTGGCGTCAGCATTGAGGAGGTTATCGGAACCACGGTGATCCCTGTGGCCGGGTTATCATTTGACTCCCGAAAAGTGAACCGTGATGAGGCATTCGTCGCCGTTAAAGGAAGCCTCTCTGATGGGCATCGCTTTATTGATCAGGCTATAGACCGGGGAGCCAAATCGATAATCTGTGAAGATATCCCCGCGAATATTCAGTCCGGAATAACCTATGTAAAAGTTGCCAACAGCCAGAAAGCATTGGGAATTATGGCTGCAAATTATTATCATAACCCCTCCCATTCCCTGAAGCTGGTTGGAGTTACCGGAACCAATGGCAAAACAACCATTGTTACCCTGCTTCACAAGTTGTTCCGTTTATCCGGCTATGGATGCGCAAAGCTATCCACCATTAACAACCTCATCAACGAAAATGTCTTCGGTGCCACCCACACCACTCCAGACCCTCTGGCACTGAATAAGTTTCTGAGGAAAGCGGTAGACGAAGGATGTGAGTATGCTTTCATGGAAGTCAGTTCCCATGCCATTGATCAGCATCGCATTGCAGGTTTAAATTTCGCAGGAGGTATTTTTACAAACCTGACCCACGATCACCTTGATTACCATAAGACATTCAAAGCATACCTGGAGACTAAGAAGAAATTCTTCGATTACCTGCCTGTACACGCTTTTGCATTAAGCAATGGTGACGACCGGAACGGACAGGTTATGCTGCAAAACACGAAAGCACGTAAATTATATTATGGTATAAAAGGATATTATGATTTCCGGGGGCGCATCCTGGAATCACATTTTCACGGTTCTCTTTTAATGGTGCAAGATAGGGAAGTTTGGGTAAAGCTCACAGGCCATTACAACGCAAGCAATATAGTCGCCGTATTTGCCTGTGCTTCGTTGCTTAATCTTGATGAAGAAGAGGTCATCCTCCGGCTGAGCGAGCTGGAACCTGCTGAAGGCCGGTTCAACACCCTGGTCTCAGAAAACAATGTGATTGCCATTGTTGATTATGCACATTCGCCCGATGCTCTTGAGAACATCCTGGATGCTATTAACCAGATGAGGACCGGCAATGAGCAGCTTATAACCGTGGTCGGTGCCGGTGGTGACCGTGACAGGGAAAAACGGCCCCTGATGGCCGGCATCGCCGCTACAAAAAGCAACCGGGTCATCCTCACCTCCGACAACCCCCGGTCGGAAGATCCGGATACCATCATCGCTGAAATGCAGAAAGGCATTGACCCTACAAGAATACGCTTTGCCCTGGCAATAACCAACCGGAAGGAGGCTATTAAAACGGCATGCTCCCTGGCAAAACCCAACGATATCATCCTGGTTGCCGGGAAAGGACATGAAAAATACCAGGAGATCGCGGGTGTGAAACACCCCTTTGACGATAAACAAATAATAATGGAATTTCTGGAAATCAAAATGTAAAGGCCATGTTATACTACTTGTTCGACTATCTGGAAAAATGCTGCAACTTCCCCGGTGCGGGGGTATTCCAGTATATTTCTTTCCGGGCTGCCATGGCTGTGATCTTTTCATTGATCATTTCAATGTTTTTCGGAAAAACATGGATCAAATTCCTGAACCGCAAACAAGTTGGAGAAACCATCCGCGATCTTGGCCTTGAGGGACAACTTGAAAAACAAGGCACTCCTACCATGGGAGGATTGATCATTCTGGCAGCCATCCTGTTGCCTACCCTTCTGTTTGCAAAACTCCTGAATGTGTATATCCTGCTCATGATATTCACTACACTCTGGTTGGGCATGATCGGATTCCTGGATGACTATATTAAGGTGTTCAGAAAGAATAAAAAAGGACTTGCAGGAAAATATAAAGTAGCCGGACAGGTCATTCTTGGATTGGTTGTAGGGCTTACCATGTATTTTAACGAATCCGTGGTGATCAGGGAGGAACCGCTTGCTGCAACAACCATATCCCAGGGAGCGATCCCTGACGAATATATCCAGGATTCCCAGGATGAGTTGAAATCGACAAAGACTACAATCCCATTTTTTAAAAATAACGAGTTTGACTATGCCATACTTATTTCCTGGATAGGGGATGGAGCAAGAAAATACGCCTTTCTTATTTTCATCCCAATAGTAATCCTGATCATCACGGCTGTATCGAATGGAGCCAATCTCACCGATGGGATGGATGGTTTGGCTACAGGAACATCGGCCATCATCGGAGCCACCCTTGGCATACTTGCCTGGGTCAGCGGCAACATCATTTTTGCCGATTACCTCAACATAATGTATATACCGAACACCGGTGAGCTGACCATATACATCAGCGCGTTTGTCGGGGCCTGTATAGGATTCCTTTGGTATAATGCCTACCCGGCGCAGGTCTTCATGGGTGATACAGGAAGCTTGTCGATCGGAGGCATTATCGCAGTTTTTGCCATACTTATCCGTAAGGAACTGTTGATCCCTATCCTTTGCGGGATATTCCTGGTGGAAAGTCTTTCAGTAATCCTGCAGGTTTCCTGGTTTAAATATACTAAAAGAAAATATGGATCGGGCAGAAGAATATTCAGGATGTCGCCACTGCATCATCATTTCCAGCTGCAAGGTTATCCTGAGCCCAAAATAGTACAGCGATTCCTGATTGTTGGGATCATGCTGGCAGTTTTTGCCATAATAACCCTGAAACTCAGATAAACATTGAATGAAATCTTACGATATCGTCATACTCGGAGCAGGAGAAAGTGGAACCGGAACAGCAGTCCTGGCAAAGAAAAAAGGCCTTTCAGCCTTTGTCTCAGATGCCGGAAAGATACGTGACGAGTACAAAAACGTTCTTTTACATCTTGATATCCCTTTTGAAGAGGAGAAACACTCTTTCCCCCTGATCCTGTCAGGCGGAGAGATCATGAAAAGTCCTGGTATACCTGACACAGCACCCGTAATCAGGGAAGCTGCCAGGATGAGCATCCCGGTAATCTCTGAACTGGAATTTGCAGCGAGATACACACAAGCAAAACTGGTATGCATCACAGGCAGCAACGGGAAAACCACAACCACTCTCCTCACTCATCACATCTGCAGGAATGCAGGACTGAATGCAGGACTGGCGGGTAATGTAGGAAACAGTTTTGCGATGATGGTAGCTGAAAAGGATTATGACCTTTACATCCTGGAAGTCAGCAGTTTCCAGCTTGATGGCATGTTTCGTTTCAAAGCCGATATCGCGGTACTGCTTAATATCACTCCCGATCATCTCGACCGCTACCGGTATGATTTCGGACTGTATGCAGATGCAAAATTCAGGATCACACAAAACCAGGGCCCCATGGAAGCTCTGATTTACTGCGCCGATGATGAAACCATTCAGCAGGGATTGCAAAAAAGGGATGTCAGATCGAAAATGTACCCTTTCTCTATTCAGGATAAGCTGAATTCGGAAGGGGCATGGATGGAAAATAACCAGATCATTATAAATGTACAATCAAAACCTTTTAACATGACAATGGAAATGTTAGCATTGCAAGGTAAACACAACATTTACAACTCTATGGCTTCGGCTATAGCCGGACGTCTCCTGGAAATCCGCAAGGACAATATCAAGGCTAGTCTTGCTGATTTTCAAAACGTCGAGCACCGCCTGGAATTCGTGGCTAATATTATGGGGATTGAATTCATTAACGATTCCAAAGCCACAAATATCAATTCCTCATGGTATGCACTTGAGAGTATGCAGCGTAAAGTGATCTGGATAGCAGGAGGCCAGGATAAAGGAAACGATTACAGCTACCTGCTTGACCTTGTCAGGCAGAAAGTAAAAGCCATCATTTGCCTTGGAGTGGATAACACTAAGATTTACAATGCGTTCTCAAGTCTTCCCATTACCATCGTAGAAACACGTTCAATGGAAGAAGCCGTGCGCTATGCTTTATATCTGGGTGAAAAGGGGGATATCACACTGCTCTCACCGGCTTGTGCCAGCTTCGACCTTTTTGAAAACTATATCGACAGAGGAAACCAGTTCAAGGCAGCCGTAAGGCAATTATAATACATGCATTAACAATGAACAGGATTTTGAAAAATATTCGGGGCGACAGGGTTATTTGGGCTGTTGTTATTATTTTGTCCATCCTTTCCCTGCTGGCAGTTTACAGTTCTACCGGGGCTCTTGCCTATGTAAAACAGCAGGGAAATACCGAATACTATATGCTCAAACATCTGTTCATTCTTGTAATGGGCTTCGTTTTGATGTATTTTACCCACAGAGTAAAGTTTACATACTTTTCCCGGATATTCCAGGTTGCCCTCTATGTTGCTATACCTTTGCTGATTCTCACCCTGTTCATGGGCCTTAATCTGAATGATGCAAAGCGGGTTTTGCCCTTGCCTTTTCACCTTACTTTCCAGACCTCCGACCTGGCAAAGCTCACTTTAATAATGTACCTTGCCAGAAATCTAACCCGGAAAGATATAGATATCAGGAATTTTAAAACAGCAGGATTGTACCTGTTCCTGCCAACCCTGATCGTTTGTGCACTCATCCTTCCGGCCAATTTCAGTACTGCCGCCTTGCTGTTTTCAAGCTCCCTCATCCTTATGTTCATTGGCAAGGTAAGTTTCCGGCTTATCTCGTACTTCATTGGAATAGTGATTGTAGCGATGGCTTTTGCATTTTTGATCGGAAAAGTCTCACCAGGGATTCTTCCCAGGATGGAAACATGGGTAAACCGTATAGAAAGCTTTTTCGACAAAGACAAGCAATCGGACGGGGATTATTACCAGGTGGAACAATCGAAGATTGCCATTGCATCCGGGGGATTGTTCGGGAAAATGCCGGGTAACAGCACACAGCGGAATTTCCTGCCACATCCTTACTCTGACTTTATCTATGCAATCATTGTAGAGGAATATGGACTTTTGGGAGGAGCATTTCTGGTATTGCTTTACCTGATTTTGTTTTTCCGGGTGGTGAGGATAATTACGAAGGCCCCCTTGAATTTCGGGGCATTACTGACGTTCGGAGTAGGCTTCAGCCTGGTTTTCCAGGCAATGGTCAATATGGCGGTAGCCGTCAACCTGCTTCCTGTAACCGGGCAACCTTTGCCTCTGGTCAGTATGGGAGGAACATCGATATGGTTTACATCGGTTGCGATTGGAATTATTCTTAGCGTTAGCAAAGAAACTGATAAACAAATGGAAGAAGATGCAACAGAACTTGCAACAGCATAAGTACCGGTTCATCATCAGCGGTGGAGGCACCGGGGGGCATATCTTCCCGGCAATAGCCATTGCAGAAGCCCTTTCTTTCAAAACCGGAAAACCGGAAATTCTGTTTATCGGTGCCAGGGGAAGGATGGAAATGGAAAAAGTACCCCAGGCAGGATATCCGATAAAAGGGTTATGGATTAGCGGTTTGCAACGAAAAATAAGCGTGAAAAACATCTTGTTCCCGCTCAAGGTCGTATGGTCAATGCTCATAGCAAGGAAAATAATCAAGACATTCAACCCCGATGTTGTTATCGGTACCGGCGGTTATGCCAGCGGTCCTACATTGAAAATGGCAGCTTCACTGGGAATACCCACAGTGATCCAGGAACAAAACTCCTTCCCGGGGATCACCAACAGGATGCTGGCGGGTAAAGCATCCAGGATTTGTGTGGCATATGAGGGAATGGAAAAGTATTTTCCTGCAGATAAGATCGTTTTTACAGGAAATCCTGTGAGGGTTAACATCCTGGAAAACAAGGGAAGCAAGGATGAAGGATTAAAATATTTTGGGCTGGAGCCAGGCAGAACTACAGTACTTATTGTTGGCGGGAGCCAGGGAGCCCGGTCGGTTAATCAGGCTATAAGCCGGATACTGGGGGATCTTACCGACAACAATATACAGTTGATCTGGCAGACAGGTCCGGTTTTTTATCCGCAAGCTTGTGAAATCATTGAAAGGTTGAAGCCTGACAGCGGAAAATATGTCAAAGCCCTGCCTTTTATCCAGATGATGGAACAGGCTTATAACGCTGCTGATATAGTGGTATCGAGAGCCGGAGCTATAGCCATCTCCGAACTGTGTATCGCAGGAAAACCCGCTATACTGGTTCCGCTGCCTACTGCGGCAGAAGATCATCAAATGAAAAACGCAAGGGCACTTGCAGAAAAGAATGCAGCCATCGTGGTGGCTGATCATGAATTGAATAAGAACCTCAAACCTGCCATCCTGGAGACAACCCAAAACATACATCGACAAAAAGAACTGGCAAGAAATATTGCCGGTTTGGCTGTTAAAGATTCAGCTTCCAGGATAGCCGATGAAATTCTGAAAATACTTAAAAAATGAACCTGAGCAACCTGCATATGGTATATTTTCTTGGTATTGGCGGCATAGGCATGAGCGCACTGGCCAGGTATTTTCATCAGGCAGGGGTTAAGGTGGCAGGTTATGACAGGGTTAAGACTGATCTCACCGCTGAACTTGAAAAAGAAGGAATCAATATTCATTACGAAGATGATCCGTCGACACTTCCTTCTGCAATAGACCTGGTAGTTATCACACCCGCCATCCCATGGAACCACAACGAATTAAACCAGCTAAAAAATCAAGGAACCCCTGTTTTGAAACGTTCGGAAATCCTCGGACTTCTCACCCAGGGAAAATCCACTCTTGCCGTGGCGGGGACACATGGGAAAACAACGGTTTCTTCCATGCTTGCTCATATTCTGCATTCATCAGGCATCCCAATTTCAGCCTTTATCGGTGGAATCATGAAAAACTACAACAGCAATGTTGTTCTGGAAGAAAATCCTTCCTGGTACATTGTGGAAGCCGATGAATATGACCGCTCTTTCCTTACTCTGAATCCTGAAATTGCCATTATCACCGCCATGGATGCCGACCACCTGGATATTTACGGTGATCATGGCCGGTTGAGGGAAGCTTTCCTGGAGTTCTCAAAAAAAATACCGGATGGCGGTTACCTTGTTATTAATGAAAAAGCCGGACAACTACCGGCAGATCATATCCATTCAATAACATACGGCTTCAGCCTGAATTCACAGGTACAAGTTGAGTCCTACAGAATTGAAGACCATCGTTTTGTTTTCGATGCATCAGGACCGGGTGACTTTAAATTGCATGACGTCAGGCTTCAGACACCCGGCCGTTTTAATATTGAAAATGCCCTGGCAGCAGCCTATGCAGCTTTCCTGGCCGGTTGCAGTACCATGGATATAACCAACGCATTGGAATCGTATACCGGAGTCAAACGACGTTTTGATTACAGGGTACGCACACAGGATACAGTATACATTGACGATTATGCCCATCATCCGGAAGAGTTGAAAGCGTGTATCCTTGCAGTCAAGGAATTGTATCCCGGGAAGAAGGTCACCGGAATATTTCAGCCTCATCTTTTCAGCAGGACAAGGGATTTTGCGGGCGAGTTCGCAGCAAGTCTTGAACTTCTCGATGATGTCATACTTTTAGACATCTACCCTGCCCGGGAACTTCCTATAGAGGGAGTGGATTCGGGGATGATCCTGGATAAGATAAAGCGGATACCAGGAATGATTTGCCCAAAGAAAGATGTTCCCGGAGTTATTGCAGAAAAAAAACCGGAGGTTTTACTGACCCTTGGTGCCGGAGACATAGATTTACTGGTTGAACCATTACAACAATTATTAACAAAAGGAAAATGATCAGAAAGGCCATAGAAACCATAATCTGGATTCTCGCCGGAGCGGGAGTGATCCTGTTATTGTCGTTTTCAAAGAAAAACCACAACCAGACAACCTGTAACGATCTCAGTATCCATATTGATTACCCGGGTAGCGACACTCTGCTGCGCCCTGACCAGCTTCGTAAATTGTTGCAATCCCAATGCGGAGAATTTAAAGGAAAAACGGTAAACTCCTTTGATTTTGTCAGGATAAATAAAGTACTTGGAGGCCTGGGACAGGTTGTACAAACGGGCGCTTATTCCGACATGGAAGGAACACTTCACATTTATGTAAGGCAACGTGAACCCATAATGAGGGTTTATACACAGAGTCAGAAAGATTATTATGCCGATCCCGACGGAATCCTCTTCAGAGCCCCTGCCGGAAACGCAGGCCACGTAATCATTGCCAACGGTCATATACCCGACATCGAAACCAAGGGTAAATCGTTGATATCTATTGATACATTGCGTAATGGCGAGTTAATCAGGAATATATTTTTGCTGTATGAAAAAATACAGAACAATACCTTGCTTAATCCAATGATAGAACAAATCTATATAACAGAGAAACAAGAAGTTGAACTGATTCCGAAGGTTGGCAGGCAGGTGATTATCTTCGGCAGTTTCCGCGATATGGAAGAAAAGATCATTAAACTGGAAAACTTTTACCGTCAAGGGATGATGAAGGAAGGATGGGATAAATATAAAAGTATTAACCTGAAATTCAAAGACCAGATCGTTTGTTCAAAAATGTAAAACTATGAGTAAATCGGATATAATTGTAGGCCTGGATATTGGGACAACCAAGATTGCGGCCATAGTGGGCAGAAAAAATGAACACGGGAAAATTGAAATACTTGGATATGGGAAGACAGAATCGTTCGGGGTTAAACGAGGGGTTGTTTCCAATATCGAGTATACTGTCCGTTCCATTCAGACAGCTGTTGAGATGGCTGAGCAGCGCTCCGATGTAAAGATCCGCTATGTTAATGTAGGGATAGCGGGGCAGCACATCAAGAGCCTCCAGCACCATGGGAGCATCATCCGTAAGAATATTGAGGAGGAGATCAGCCAGGAAGATATTGAGACATTGCACAGCAACATGTTCAATCTTAATATGAATCCTGGTGAGGAGATCATAGACGTGATCCCCCAGGAGTATATCATTGATGCCGAACAGGGCATCAAGCAACCCATCGGGATGCTGGGAAATACGCTGGAAGCCAATTTTCACATCATCATAGGGCAAACTGCGGCCGCACAAAACATTTATAAATGTGTAAGAAAGGCCGGACTGGAAGTTGTTGGTCTCATCCTGGAGCCCATAGCTTCTGCCGAGGCCTGCCTTAGCGATGAAGAAAAAGAAGCCGGAGTAGTCCTCGTTGATATTGGTGGCGGCACAACCGATATTGCCATCTTCCAGGATGGAATCCTTCGACATACGGCTGTAATACCTTTTGGTGGTGATATCATCACGGAGGATGTGAAGGAGGGGTGTGCAATCATTAAAAAATACGCAGAAGATCTTAAAGTAAAATTTGGATCTGCCCTTGCAAGCGAGAACCGCGAAGAAGAAATCGTTGCTATTCCCGGTTTGCGCGGCCGGCCACCCAAGGAGATTACCCTTAAAAACCTTGCTCATATTATCCAGGCCAGGATGGAGGAGATTATTGAGCATATTTATTACGAAATCAGGAATTCGGGATATGAGAAAAAGCTGATAGCGGGTATCGTGCTTACCGGAGGAGGTGCCATCCTGAAACACGTGGCTCAGTTGACAGAGTTCATGACCGGGATGGCCACCCGCATAGGTTATCCGAACGAACACCTGTCAAATGAAGTGCCTGATGAAATGGCAAGTCCGATGTACGCCACAGGCATTGGCCTTGTTATTGAAGGCATCAGCCGTTTTGAAAGAGAAAGGAAGAAGGAAATGAAAGGACAGGAAAAACAAAGCGATGACAAAACCCCTTCCAAAGTCCAGAAAGGTAAAAAACCGTTCCGCCCGATCGGTTTCCTGGAAAGGATACAAGGATGGTTTGAAGGGGATGAATTAGAATAATATATAAAATGATAAACGTAACCAAAAATGCCTGAAGCTATGGAAGATCTGCTCAATTTTGTTCAACCCAAGAACCAATCGTCTATCATTAAGGTGATGGGTGTTGGAGGCGGCGGAAGCAATGCCGTTAATCACATGTTCCGTCAAGGGATCAAGGATGTTGATTTCATCGTATGCAATACCGACATGCAGGCTTTGGAAATGAGTCCTGTACCCAATAAGATCCATCTGGGTAAGAAAGGACTCGGTGCCGGATCCCTCCCCAATGTCGGGAAGAAAGCTGCCGAAGATAAATCGGATGAGATCAGGGAACTGCTGTCCCATAATACAGAGATGCTGTTTATCACCGCAGGAATGGGCGGAGGAACAGGAACCGGTGCTGCTCCGGTGATTGCCAGGATAGCAAAGGAAATCAACCTTGATGATGACGATGTTGAAAAGATCCTTACGGTGGCCATCGTTACCATCCCTTTTGCATTTGAGGGAAGGAAAAGGAAGAAACAAGCCATTGAGGGAATCGCCGAACTCAGGAAGCATTGCGATGCCGTACTGATCATCAGCAACGATAAGCTACGACAAATTTATGGTGACCTGCCCTTATCCAAAGCATTCGCGGAGGCCGACAATATTTTGCTTACCGCTGCCCGGGGTATCGCGGAGATCATCACAGTGAAAGCGTACGTAAATATTGATTTCAAAGATGTAAACACGGTCATGAAAAACAGTGGTGTAGCCTTGCTGGGTACCGGCAGTGCTGAAGGTGAAGAACGCGCAAGAAAAGCCATAGAAATGGCTCTGACCTCTCCCCTGCTGAACGACAATGATATCAGAGGAACACATAACATCCTGCTTTACTTGTCGTCCGGGCAAAAAGAACTCTCTATGGATGAAATAACCGAAATCACCGAATACATCATTGAAAAAACAGGATCCGAAGTAGAGATCATCTGGGGAGCCGGTCACGACGAAAGCCTGGGCGATAAAATCAACATTACCGTTGTTGCCACAGGATTCGATAAAAACGAACTGGAACAAAAACCGGAAAAAAAGATCATCTTCCTGGAAGAAGAGAAAAAACCCGAAGAAATCAAAAAAAATGTTCCGATAGAGGCACCCCTGGAAGAGATCAGGCTTATCACCAAATCAACCCCGGTAGCCCGTGAGACGAACCTACCGAGAGATCCCGGAACACAGGGAAAGATATACTTCACTCTTGAGGATGACTCGAATGATATTGAGAAGAAACGCAGCACCCAACCATCTTCCAACACTGAGAAAAAATCCGGGCATTTATTTGATAATCATGATACTCCTGAGATCCTTTATAAAGAAACCAAATCACAGCCAAAGGAGCTGGACGATATGGAAATCAGGAAACAGGAAAGAGTTGCCCGTCTCAAATCCATGAGCATGCAGATTAAAACCAATTCGGGGCTTGCAGAGTTGGAGAAGGAACCGGCTTACCTCCGCAGAAATGTCCTGCTTTCCGACACCAAGCCATCGGAAGAGAAGATCATTTCGAGATACAGCCTGGAAAAAACCGATGACGACAAGATCGAATTAAAGCAAGACAACCCTTATCTGCATGATAATGTTGATTAATTTTACAGAGTAATTCAAAAATTTCATCAGCCATGAGTTTGACAGAGCAGATAAATCAGGATATCAAAGCGGCCATGCTGGCACGCGAATCACGTAAACTTGAAGCGTTGAGAGCTATTAAGGCAGCCTTGCTGCTGGCTATGACAGAAAAAAAATCCGGAGGGGAAGTTTCAGAAACCGTTGAGATGCAAATCCTTCAAAAGCTGGTAAAACAGCGAAAGGAATCCTCAGCGGTCTACCGTTCCCAGAACCGTCCTGACCTTGCTGAGGAAGAAGAGTTTCAGGCAGAAATCATTGAGAAGTACCTTCCTGAACAGATCAGCCCGGAAAAACTACGGGAAATTGTTGGGGAAATCATCCGGGAAACCGGTGCCTCCGGCATCAGAGACATGGGCAGGGTTATGGGTGCCGCAAGTAAAAAGCTTGCAGGAAAGGCTGATAACAAGGTAATATCGGAGATTGTGAAAGAACTGCTTTCATAAAAAAAAGGCCAGGCAATGCCTGACCTTTTTTTTATATACAAAAGTCTTATTCTCCCAGCATAAGCCGTTTGAAACCCATAACCATCAGGTCTTTATCTTTTTCACTCAAATACTGTTTGACGGTTTTCTTGGTATCCCTGACAAAATCCTGGTTGAGCAAAGTATTTTCTTTGTAGAATTTATTCAGTTTGCCCAGGGCGATCTTTTCGAGCATTTCTTCCGGCTTTCCTTCCTGGCGTGCCTGTTCCTTGCCAATTTCGATTTCCTTCTCGATAATTTTCTCATCAACATCGTCTTTATCGACAGCAACAGGATTCATGGCTGCAACCTGCATGGCGATTTCCTTACCGATTTCATCCATCCCATTGATTCCCGCTTTGTTGAATCCAACAATGGTAGCAAGTTTATTCCCCATGTGGTTGTATGCATATACTGCCGGAGAATCAATGCATTCATAGCCGTTGATTTCGATTTTTTCCCCGATTTTTCCTACCTGATCGGTCAGGTTTTCTTCGATCGTTCTTCCGTTCAGATCAAGGGCTTTAAGAGCATCCACTGATTTGGGAGCAGACTGAATGGCTTTATTTGCAATATCATTCACAAACTGAACAAAATCGGCATTCTTTGCAACAAAATCAGTTTCGCAATTCACCTTAACGACCATCCCGAACGTATGGGAATCATTGGTCATAGCAATGACGATTCCTTCCCTGGCTTCCTTATCAGCCCTTTTGGATGCTACTTTCTGACCTTTTTTCCTGAGTATTTCGATAGCTTTTTCAACATCACCCCCACTCTCTTCAAGGGCTTTTTTACAATCCATCATACCGGCACCGGTAATCTGGCGAAGGTTATTTACTTCGGTTGCTGTGATTTTTGTCATAATAAAAAAGATTTAAGGGTAATATATAAAAGGTTTTTACTTTTTGGATTTGGTAACAGGTTTCCTGGGTCTCTTACCGCCACCTTTCATACTGTTGTCATCATCCCTGTCTTTCATCTTGGTGATACGTGCTTCGCTTTCTTTCTTGGCCTTGCTATCTTCATCTTCAAACTCATCCATTTCGTCAAATCTCCTGCCGTGTTCATCCGTTTCAGCATCGGCGTCCATTTCCTCATCATGAGCCTTTTTATCACGTTCCATTTTTCGCTCTGTGAGCCCCTCTTCAATAGCATTAACCATTATTTTCACGATAATGGAGATTGATTTTGAAGCATCGTCGTTTGCAGGAATGGGGAAATCGATCTTTTTGGGATCGGTGTTTGTATCGACCAATGCGAAAGTAGGAATGTTAAGTTTTTTCGCTTCAGCAACAGCAATCTTTTCTTTGTTGATATCAACAATAAACAACGCAGATGGCAGGCGATTCAGGTCGGCGATACTTCCCAATTGCTTTTCAAGCTTCGCTCTTTCACGGGTGATCTGAAGCCGTTCCCTTTTGGAAAGGTTTTTCCATGTGTTTGTGGTCATCATTTTATCGATGGATGACATTTTCCTGACGGCTTTGCGGATAGTGGCAAAATTGGTAAGCATACCACCGGGCCAACGCTCAGTAACGAAGGGCATATTGACTCTTTTTACGTGGTCGGCAACAATATCCTTGGCTTGTTTCTTTGTCGCAACAAATAGGACTTTCTTGCCCGATTTTGCGATCTGCTTCATAGCCGAAGCAGCTTCCTCAATTTTTGCAATGGTTTTGTAAAGGTCAATGATGTGGATGCCATTTCTTTCCATAAAAATGTAAGGCGCCATATTCGGGTTCCATTTTCTTTTTAAATGCCCAAAGTGAACGCCTGCGTCCAACAATTCTTCAAAAGTTGTTCGTGCCATGAAATTTAATTTAATTGTTTACATTCATTTAAAACAACCTGCAGGTAGCAACGCAGCCGCGATGGTCTTGCAGGTTTAGATACTAAACTCAATCCAACAGTTTGTGATTAACGTTTGCTGAACTGGAATCTCTTCCTGGCCTTTTTCTGACCAAATTTCTTTCTCTCCACCATACGGGGATCTCTTCTGAGTAATCCCTTGGGTTTAAGCAAAGCCCGGTATTCAGGATCAATTTTTACCAGGGCTCTGGAAATGGCTAGACGCAATGCTTCAGCCTGCCCTGTGATGCCACCACCATCAATACTTGCGGCAATATCATATTTGCTGAGAGTTTGTGTGAGCTCAAATGGCTGCTGCACAACATAATGCAGTGTACCGCTGGGAAAATATTCCTTGAAATCCCTTTTATTTATGGTGATAGAACCATTTCCTTCTTTCAGGTAAATCCTGGCAACAGCAGTCTTTCTCCTACCTATCGCGTTGATTACGTCCATTTTGATAAAATATCTTAACTTAATTTAAATTCCTTTGGTTGCTGGGCTTCCTGCTTGTGCTCAGGCCCGGCATAAACATATAAATTACGGAAAAGCTGCCTCCCAAGTTTGTTCTTTGGAAGCATTCCCCTTACAGCATTCTCCAGGATGAACTCAGGCTTCTTTGCCAGAACTTCCTGCGGAGTGCGGAAACGCTGCCCCCCCGGATAACCTGTATACCTGACATATTCCTTGTCGGTTAGCTTCTGACCGGTGAAAACCACCTTCTCAGCATTGATAACCACAACATTATCACCACAATCAACATGAGGTGTGAAATACGCCTTGTGCTTTCCTCTTAATAAAACCGCAATTTGGGTCGCCAGTCTTCCAACCGTTTGCCCGGTCGCATCTATCAGCAACCATTCCTTATTTACCGTTGCCTTATTGGCACTGATCGTCTTGTAACTCAATGTATCCATTCTGTCTTGTATTACAGGTCTTTCATTTCTCCCTGAAAATGGGGTGCAAAGTTAGAACTTAATTTTCTATTTGCAAAATTTCCTTACAATAAAATATGAAGGTCTGTTGTTTCAAAATTTTTCATTTTAATGACTTAACTTTGAAATCACTTATGAGAATGATCCTCACAGAGAAAAATATTCTCCGCGTATTAGGTTTCTCTATAGCCATGGCATTCCTGGAAACGGCTGTTGTGGTTTATCTCAGAACTATATACTATCCGGGAGGATTTGAATTCCCTTTGGTACCAGTCACGGGAATTCATGGAATAACCGAACTGCTCAGAGAAGCGGCTACTCTGATCATGTTATTGATGGTGAGTGTCTTAGCCGCAAACAAATTTACCGGCCGTTTTGCATACTTTCTTTTTTCCTTTGCCATTTGGGACATTTTCTATTACGTATTTCTAAAGATACTCCTTGGCTGGCCGGAAAATTTCATGACCTGGGACATCTTATTCCTTCTGCCTGTTCCCTGGTTCGGTCCCGTGGTTGCGCCCCTGATAAACTCACTTTCAATGATCATGCTTGCCATGGTGATACTATTACCCCCTGCCAAAAAAAATCCCTTGCCTCTGTTTCCCGGAGAATGGACACTTCTTATCACAGGCTCCCTTATCGTAATCCTTTCCTATACAACTGGATATGCTCAGTACATGCTGGAGAAGTTTACGGTGAAAAACCTGCTTACATTTTCTGAGCCACAAGCCATACTGGAACATTCTTCTTTGTTTATTCCCCGGGAGTTCCCCTGGTGGATATTCTGGATAGGCCAGGGAGTCATCCTCCTGGGTATCATACTGTATGTTGTAAGGATCAGAAAACTCCGTCACCTTTAACTTTTTTATTAATTTCGCTGTTCAAAATTAAGGTTCATGTCCATCATCGCTGAGAATATCACGAAAATCTACGGTCAGCAAAAAGCCCTTGATCAGGTCTCCATCAATATTAAAGCAGGTGAGGTTGTTGGATTGCTTGGGCCCAACGGTGCCGGAAAATCCACTCTCATGAAGATCATCACATGCTTCATCCCTCCTACATCCGGCACTGCAACCGTTAATGGATTTGATGTAATGGAAAACCCAGTTGAGGTAAGAAAAAGTGTAGGATATCTGCCTGAAAACAACCCTCTTTATCTGGACATGTATGTTAGGGAATATCTGCAATACATTGCCGGTATTTACAGGATGGAAGGGAATAACAAGGATCAAATTTCCGCTATGATCTCTCTCACCGGTCTTGAAAAAGAACAACGAAAGAAAATAGGAGCTTTATCCAAAGGCTACCGTCAGCGCGTTGGACTGGCACAAGCCCTGCTGCACAATCCCGATGTGCTCATCCTGGATGAACCGACTTCAGGCCTTGATCCAAACCAGTTGCTTGAGATAAGGAACCTCATCAAAAATCTGGGTACGCAAAAAACCATCATGCTTTCCACCCATATTATGCAGGAGGTAGAAGCTATTTGTGACCGGGTGATTATTATTCACAACGGAAAAATTGTTGCGGATGAAACAACGGAAAACCTTGGTCATCTTGCCTCCAGCGTGGATATTATCACAGTTGAATTCAGTGATCCTGTCACGCTGGAACAGCTTAATAAAATACCCAATGTTAAAGAAATAAAACATCTTGGCAAACAGGTATGGGAACTCAGTTCCGATAGCCATCACGACATCCGGCCCGATATTTTCCAGCTCGCTGTATCGCACAAAAATCAAGTCCTGTCGATGAACAAGCAAACAAAAAAGCTTGAGGAAGTATTCCAGATGTTAACAAAAAATGAAGATTCTCCCCCCACTGATAATCAGTAATGTTTACTTTTGCCTATTCATTTTTTTAACAGAAACGCTAATCAAAATTTTTAATTCATAAGATCATGGGATATTTATTTACTTCTGAATCGGTTTCGGAGGGACATCCTGACAAAGTAGCGGATCAGATATCCGATGCCTTGCTGGACGAGTTTCTGAGAAATGATCCGAATGCCAAAGTTGCCTGCGAAACACTGGTAACAACCGGATTGGTTGTTTGCAGCGGAGAAGTCAGAACAAACTCCTACGTATACATTGATGAAATTGCAAGAAATACGATCCGGAATATAGGCTATACAAAAGCTGCCTATAAATTCGAGGCTGAATCATGTGGCATCCTTAACGCCATACATGAACAGTCGCAGGATATCCGCCAGGGTGTTGAACGGGAAAAAGCGGAAGACCAGGGTGCAGGAGACCAGGGCATGATGTTCGGATATGCTTCAAGGGAAATGGATAACCTTATGCCTGTACCCATGGAACTGGCTCACATTCTTCTGCAGCAACTGGCTGCCATCAGAAGAGAAGGAAAGGAAATGAACTATCTCCGGCCGGATGCCAAATCTCAGGTGACTGTAGAATATGATGAAAACAATAAGCCTGTCAGGATAGATACCATCGTTATCTCAACCCAGCATGATGATTTTGATGATGAAAAACGCATGCAGGATCAGATCACCAAAGACATCCGGAATATTCTTATTCCCAGAGTAATCTCAACTCTTTCCGACAGGGAAAAAGCCCTGTTCCGGAAAGATTTCAAGTTATTTGTCAACCCTACAGGCAAATTTGTAATCGGAGGCCCTCATGGAGATACCGGACTCACGGGAAGAAAAATCATCGTTGATACATATGGTGGCAAAGGAGCTCATGGAGGCGGTGCCTTTTCAGGAAAGGATGCATCAAAAGTTGACCGATCCGCAGCATATGCCATGCGACATATCGCCAAAAACCTTGTTGCAGCAGGCGTCGCAGACGAAGTGCTTGTTCAGGTTGCCTATGCAATTGGTATTGCCAAACCCGTAGGACTGTATGTTAATACTTATGGTACAGGAAAGGCCAGATCATCCGATGGGAAAATGATGAGCGACGGTGATATAGCAGATAGACTTCTCGAAATATTCGACCTCAGACCTTATGCCATCATAAAACGGTTTGGACTTAAGAACCCAATCTTTTTACCTACTGCCACTTACGGACATTTCGGCCGGACGCCTTTTACCAGAGAAGTGGAAGTCTATTATCAGGATGATCAGACATCTGTGAAAAGGGTTAACGGTAAAGAGAAATTCTATAAAACCATTGAATACTTTGCCTGGGAAAAACTCGATTATGTTGAAACCATAAAAAAGGAATTTGGTATTTAATGCCAAATACCCCCATAAAAAAAAGCCTTGCGCGATAACGCTCAAGGCTTTTTTTAATTTCTTAATCTATCAATCAGTGATTAACGATCATCCTCCGGGTACTGACTACCTGGCCATTTACCTTAACTGTGCAGAAATATAATCCGTTTTTAAGGTCACCGGTTTCAATCCTTTGCTTTCCACTTAAATTATTAACCTCAATGTTTTTCACCTGTGAACCCAGCAGGTTTGACACCATTATACTGGCAGAGCCTGCATCAGCAGGAATCTCAAGATCAATATAGGCAGCATTGTTAGCAGGGTTGGGGTAAACTTCCGAAATGCGGATCCCTTCTATAAAGGATTCGCTAAATCCGGCAGGTGAAGCTTTGAACTCAACATTCACTGCTACAGAATCAGCCATATTGCTACCATCATAAAATACATAGGTTATCATGCCTGAACCAATAGCCTGTTTGGGATGATAATGACCGGAAAAGTCGGCTGTATTCGTTGCACCGGCATCGATAGAGATCGGGAACAAACATGTATCCGTGTCGGGTCCAAAACAAGCTCCCCAGCAAAACTGACTCCATGAACTATCGGAAGCCATAGAGGTTTGCCTTCTGAATACCATAACATCTATGGGGTGAACAGAATTATTCGTGACAAATATGTGAGCCACGATTTCTTCGTCGGCCGGATCTCCAATGATCAGAACATTGCCATGATCCGGTATAGGTCCATTATCATTGGATAAAGTAAGGTTGCCCTGGCTGAAACTAACGGAGGCAAGACAAACAGCAAACAAGAATAGTAAGAGTTTTTTCATAGCGTTAAAATTTTCTGTAACAATTGCAATAATCGTGCAAAAATACAAATAATTATTGTATTGAAGTATACAGATTTGTAATTAAAAAAAATCTCATCATTCAGCCAACCAATATTTTGCTAATTTTGTCCACTTTTACGAATACAACTATTAACATACTTAAATTACCGGGAAACCGGTATTCTATTAAACAAGACTCGCATGAAAAAAATTATCCTTCTATTAAGTATTCTGGTCCTTCTCTATTCAGGAACAACCGCTCAGCAGGTGGAACGTGATATGGTCATCGTTGAAATCGGCACCGGCACCTGGTGTCAGTACTGCCCTGGAGCCGCCATGGGAGCCGATGAACTGATTGCCAACGGACATGATGTTGCCATTATTGAATATCACGGTGGTGATGATTATGAAAATACTGCTTCCGTTTCGCGCTTAAATTATTACGGTAT
>JAHJRE010000183.1 GCA_018831055.1 Bacteroidota bacterium | reverse complement strand
TTTATATTGATTTAGAGGATCCGAGAGACAGGATCAAACTGAGCGATCCAATGCTTTTCTTTCATTCCAATATAGATAAGCTTGTTATTATTGATGAGGTTCAGCTAATGCCTGAAATATTTTCACTTTTACGTTCTTTAATTGATCAGAAAAGGAGATCAGCTATGTACATGATACTTGGTTCAGCCTCTCCGGTTATTATGAGGGAGTCTTCGCAATCCCTTGCTGGTCGCATCGGTTATTTTGAGCTTTCAGGTTTTAATATAACAGAATTATCAAGCGGAGTATTGGACAAGCATTGGTTGAGAGGAGGTTTTCCAGATGCCTATCTGGCTCCTGATGACAAATACTGGAAGCTTTGGTTAGATAATTTCATAAAGACCTATATTGAAAGGGATATCCCAATGCTCGGGTTGAACATTGGTCCGATAACTTTAAGGAATTTATGGACCATGATAGCCCATAATCATGGACAGGTTGCGAATTATAGCAATCTGAGCAGATCACTTGAACTGTCGTCAACAACAATTAAAAAATACCTGGATTTCTTGGAATATGCCTTTATAATTCGGCAGCTTCCTCCCTATCATATAAACTTGAAAAAGAGATTGGTTAAATCCCCAAAGCTTTATATAAGAGATTCAGGTGTTTTGCATAATCTATTGAATATTGATTCATTTTCTGACCTGGAAAGCCATCTAATTAAAGGAAGTTCCTGGGAGGGATATGCTGTTGAACAAATTCTTCAATTATCGAAAATGTCATATCAGCCATACTTTTACCGTACCCATCAGGGGTCTGAATGTGATCTGATATTGGTAAGATCTTCAAAACCAGTGTATGCCGTTGAAATAAAATACACTTCCGTGCCTAAACTTACAAAAGGCAATCTGCTATCTTTTGAAGATATAGATGCGGATCGGAATTTCATCATCACTCCTGATTCTGACGATTTCTTAATCAGTGATAATGTAAGAGTTTGCAATTTGGAGACTTTTCTTGAAAAGTATTTGAAAATAAGTTAACCTAAAAATTGTCTATACAGTAAGTGAGAATTGACAAGAAGAATCAGGGTATAAAGATTTCTTAATTGAAGGATTAGGGATTGAATTTCATTCTGTGTAAATCTGCGTAATCTGTGGTTTATTTTTTTACCACAGATTACGCAGATTAACACAGATTGTTCCTTCTTTGGTTATTTTTGCGTACTTCAAACACCAAATATTATAAAATGGCATTAGAAAACTTCCTGAATAACAGGATTACGGAGGAAGATACATTTCAATACAGCATCACTGACATCCTGAAATACCGGGCGGAACAAACTCCGGAGCAGACGGCTTATATTTTTCTGAAAGACGGAGAGGATGATGAGGAAAAGCTTACATATGCTGAGTTGTATGGCTCAGCGATGCATATAGCCGGTGAGTTGATAAAGGCAGGGGCCAGGGGTGAAAGGGCGTTAATGTTGTATCCTCCCGGGTTGGAGTTTGTTACGGCACTGTTTGGGTGCTTGTATTCAGGTGTGGTTGCCGTCCCGGCTTATCCACCCAGGAAAAACCGGTCTTTGAACCGGATCAGATCTATCGTGGCTGATTCCGGTGCGGCTATTGTTATGACAACAGAGCAGATACATCAGACATTTTTAAAAAACTTTCAGGATGTTGAGGAGTTGAAAAATCTTCAATGGGTTGAGACTTTAGTTGAAAAGAAAGCTAATAGCGATACAGAAAAATATTTTGTGCCGGAGACTGATGATGTTGCTCTGCTTCAGTATACATCTGGTTCTACAGGGCAGCCAAAAGGAGTTATTGTATCTCATCAAAACATCATGAGAAACTCAGAATTTTTAAGGCAATGCTTTGAATTAAGTACCAGTACTGTTTCGGTCAATTGGCTTCCCAGTTTTCATGACATGGGACTGATATTGGGTGTAATACAGCCAATATTTACAGGCTTTACTGTAGTATTAATCCCTCCTGTTGCTTTTGTTCAGAAACCTAGCCGTTGGATGAAAGCAATAACCAAATACAAGGGTACGCATGCAGGGGGACCAAATTTCAGTTACGACCTTTGTGTTGAAAAAACTACTGATGAGGAAAAAGATAGAATCAATCTGGTTTCGTTAAATACTTTTTATAATGGTGCGGAATCTGTCAGGCAGAATACATTATTAAGTTTTACAGATGCTTTCAGTAAAAACGGCTTTGAATTGCGAAAGTTTTATCCAACATATGGTATGGCAGAAACCACCTTGATCATTTCCGGTGGTAAAATAAATGATGATCCGGTCTTTTTAGAACTTAACAGCACAGAACTTGAAAAAGGAAGGGTTGTTCCGGCTGACGAAAACACCAAGAAAACTAGTCATCATGTTGGAGTTGGCTACGCATGGATTGACACAAAGATCATTGTTGCAGATCCTGAAACCCTGAAAGTATGTCCCGATGATATTGTGGGAGAAATTTGGGTGTCGGGTTCCATTGTTACTAAAGGTTATTGGAAAAAACCCGATGAAACGGAAAATATCTTTAATGCATACACATCAGACACTCGTGAGGGGCCTTTCCTCCGCACAGGCGACCTGGGTTTCAGGCATAACGGAGAATTGTTTATTGCAGGAAGGATCAAAGATATGATCATTATCCGCGGAAGGAATTATTATCCGCAAGATATTGAATTAATCACAGAATCTGCCTCCCAGGCAATCAGGCCTAATTGCAGCGCAGCGTTTTCCATTGAGAAAGACGGAGAGGAGAAACTGGTTGTTGTTGCAGAAGTAGAACGGACTTTTATCAGGGACCTTGACATTGATGCGCTATGCGATGAGATACGGGCAGCGGTGTTTGAAGAGTTTGAGCTCGATATATACGGGATACAGCTGCTTCGCACAGCCAGCATTCCCAAAACATCCAGCGGGAAGATACAGAGAAGGATATGCCGGGAAGGTTTCCTGCAAGGGACGCTGGAGGTGATCGGTGAATCCATCCTGGATGATAAACCACTGGGAAATAGTGATCATGATCAGGAAATATCGCTGGTAAGTGTGCAATCGTGG
>JAHJRE010000182.1 GCA_018831055.1 Bacteroidota bacterium | reverse complement strand
CGTATTCTTTTGTTTTCAATGAATGCTACTTCTTTTTCCGCCCGGCGTAAATAAACAGGTTTAGCAATTTCCTGAATTATTTGATGAGTAATACCTTTGACTTTCTTCAAAGCTGACTGGCCATCTCTGAAAACTGCCTCCGATGAGCCACACAAGTGTATAAGCCTCCGGCCTGTGACTGACCCTATCCCGGGTATCAGGGTTAATGCAATCTGATAAATCCGTTCATCCATATTGTCGATTATTTATACATTTATCCCTAAACTTTAAAAATATCCCACCCTGCGATCATGATTAATGAAAAAAAAATTCTTATTTGCCCGCTGGACTGGGGTTTAGGACATGCAACGCGCTGTGTTCCCATAATTTATATGCTTCAGGATAGCGGAGCGAAGGTTTTTATCGCCGGTGGAGGACGGGCTTTGGACTTCCTGAAAAAAGAATTCAAGGATTTACATTTCATTGATTTTCCTGGATACAATATTACATACCCTCAAAAAGGAAGTATGATCCGTCATATGATTATGAAGGCACCACAGATATTTACAGGAATTCGCAAAGAGCATCGGCAACTTGAAAAAATCGTTCAGGATTATGGCATCGACCTTGTTATTTCCGATAACCGTTTCGGATGCTGGAGCCGGAAAACCTTTTCGGTGTATATTACCCACCAGCTAATGATAAAGGTGCCGAAAAGCATATCATTTTTTGAATATTTCCTTCATCTGCTGCACTTATGTTTTATCAGGAAATTCGACCGGTGCTGGGTTCCCGATCTGCCCGATAAAATAAACCTTTCGGGAGATCTTTCCCACAAATACAAACTACCTCGCAATACGAGGTTTATTGGACCTCTTACCCGTTTCTCACTTGATAACCCGAACATAGACCCTATTGATGAACATGAAAATAAAATACTGGCTATCATCTCCGGACCGGAGCCACAACGATCAATATTCCAGGGAAAGGTTTTGCAGCAATTACAGTTGGAAAGAACAGGAGGTATCATTCTGGCCGGAATGACAGAAAAGCAGGATATTGATGAACCATCCCCAGATATACGTATCCTTAGTCACGCGGATACCCGGGAAATTCAAAACATGATGGCTAATGCCCGTCTTATTCTTTGCAGGCCGGGATATTCAACCTTAATGGATCTGCAGGTAAGCGGGAAAAAGGCCGTCCTTGTCCCCACTCCCGGCCAAACGGAACAACAGTACCTTTCCGAATGGATGGAACAACAAGGATATTATGTTCGTCTTGAGCAGGATCAACTCGGAAAAGCCCCGCTACCCTCAGATAATAATCTACCTACCCCTCCGGCAATCCTCCCTGAAATGAGACTTCTAAGCAGTGCTATTCATGATATCCTGAATAAAAAATGATCAATTTATCAGGATTGTTATAAATTTGCTAAAAAGAAACCCTACCATTATGCTCAATTTTATCACCTGGAATCCAGATCCCGAGATTTTTTCTGTGTGGAATCTTTCTGTTCGCTGGTATGGATTGCTTTTCGCCCTGGGTTTTGTCGCGGGGTATTTTATTGTCCAGCAGATCTTTAAATATGAGAAGATTCCGGCCAAACTATTAGACAAGTTGGCAACCTACATGATTATTGCCACGGTCGTCGGAGCAAGGCTTGGGCATTGTTTTTTTTATGAACCCCAATACTATCTGGACCATCCCTGGGAGATCCTGATGGTTTGGAAAGGAGGTCTGGCCAGTCATGGAGCAGCAATAGCAATAATTATTGCTCTGCTGATCTTTTCAAGAACATATAATCTTCCTTTTATATGGATCATGGACAGGCTTGCCATAGTCGTAGCCCTTGCAGGTGTATTCATTCGCACAGGAAACCTGATGAATTCAGAGATTTTTGGAAAACCGGCCGATGTATCCTGGGCTTTTGTTTTTCTCAGAAGTGATAGTATTCCAAGGCACCCAACACAAATTTACGAGGCCCTGGCCTATCTTCTAACGTTTGTTTTCCTTTATGCATTCTATTTTTACAAAAAAGGGAAACCAAGGCCTGGATTTCTGTTCGGCATGTTCATGATCCTGGTTTTCACATCACGTTTCCTGATTGAGTTTTTAAAGGAACCGCAGGTAAATTTCGAAAGCGATATGGTTTTGAATATGGGTCAATTACTAAGCCTGCCCTTTATTCTGGTAGGACTCGTAAGTGTTTTCTGGCCGGTTCGTAAACCGAACCATTTATCCTGATTTTTTAGCACTTTATTGTTTCTCTATTGGAACATTTCAAGGTTCTGCATCATAACCGAATCGATGGCTTGTCCCATTTCCTTTTGTCCTTCCTGCTTACTTACCTGTGACAAACGACTCAGGATATTAAAAGCCTGTTTGACGTAATTGCCATAGTAAGCATCCACAAAAGCCGGATCTAAGGAAGCATAGTATTCCAGTTCAGCCGAATACATATCTGTTAACTTTTGAGTGATCGCATTACCCTTTTCCACAGCGCCGGCAGCATAATATACTTCTGCATACGGAACCATCAGAATATCATAAGAAATCTTCTCATGAGGGAAATAATGCAAACAGGTATCCAATACTGCAACGGCTTCGTCAAATCGTTTTTCATTTACAAGAGCCTGAGCAAGCCGGATAAAGTTTTGCCTTGGCATCCTGGCATTCCGGTAGCTTTCCCTGTCAACAGTAACATCGGGATCGTTCAGATTACCAAAAACCGATTTGTTCATCAGGATATCATAGGAACCGTCTGTATAAACGCCCCCTATTCCCGGGATGAATTCTTTGGCCTTCACAGGCATGAACCTGTATACAAATCCTTCCATATGACAATAATCATCGACATCAAATACTTTGCTAAGTGAAGAAGGATTTGCAAGATAAATCGGCCGTTCCCAGTTATTAGAAGCCAGGAAATCGAGAAACATCAGGTCGTTCTTATACAAAGCGCCTTGTTTGATATTCCATGTGATTTCCGGGACAATCTGATCGGCAAGTTCAGGAGGAACGATACCATTCTGGACGCATTTAGCCGAATCAACAGTAAGTTTTATGCTTTTCGTTGGCAGGTAGTTGATTCTTTCCCCGTTCTGCAAAGGCCATTGAGTGCGGACATCGTCGCTGGCAATGAAATCAATAATATCTTTAAGTTCAACAGGCCCTTCAATGTTCCTGTTAATATATGGTATATACATATTCACCCCTTTATCGTATTGATCGGGTGTAAGAGTAAAATTCAGAGGGTCGGAATCATACACTTTCCTGCCCAATTGGTGAATATACCAGTAACCGGAGGCAAGCATATAATTGACTACTCTTATATCGGTTCTTACGCCTTCTACTTCCTGAACGTACCAAAGAGGGAAGGTATCATTATCGCCGTTGGTAATCAGGATGGCATTCTTTTCACAGGAATTAAGATAGTTTTTAGCAAAGTCGCGGGCTGCATATTTTCCTGAACGGTCATGATCATCCCAGCCTTCCTTTGCCATTATACCCGGCACCAGAATCAGAGTGACCAGTGTGACCAAAATGGCAGCCAATGTATTTGCTCCGGTTTTACGGGTAATTGCATTATATATCGAAAGCACACCCAAACCAATCCATATGGAAAAGGCATAAAACGAACCGACATATGCATAGTCTCTTTCCCTGGGCTGGTAAGGGTACTGATTCAGATACACCACGATGGCTATACCTGTCATCAGAAACAGAAGGGCCACAACAAGTGTATCTCTCTTGTTCGTATTCAGGTGGTAAAACAACCCGATCAAACCCAGGATAAGAGGCAGAAAATAAAACTTATTTTTTGCCGCATTGCTCCAATGATCCGGTAGATTATCCTGATCGCCAAGTCTGGCATTATCGATAAAAGGAATTCCACTGATCCAATTCCCGTTCTCAGGCTCACCCTGGCTTTCAATGTCGTTCTGCCGTCCTGCAAAATTCCACATGAAGTAACGGAAATACATATGTCCCAGCTGATAGGAAAAGAAGAAACGGAGATTATCGCCAAAAGAAGGACGCGTAACAACCTCAGAAGTTCCGTCGTTTTTATCAACCCTAACGGGGACACCTTTGCCCATGTAGTTCTGATACATCCTTTTGTGCTCCGGTTTCTGATCGCTCCACATCCTGGGAAACAAAGTAGTAAATCTGGGATCGTAAACCGGAATGCTGGCCTCCCGGGTATCGGTAACTATATATTTGCCTTTCTTCCGGTCTTTAACATAAACCGGTGTTCCGTCATCATAGTCCACAACAGGAGCATTATAATATTGACCGTATAAAATTGGCCAATCGCCATATTGCTCACGGTTCAGATAAGAAAGAAGAGAAATCGCATCCTCCGGACTGTTTTCATCGATGGGTGGATTTGCGTTAGAACGGATGATAAGCATGAAAAATGATGAATATCCGATTAACAGGAAAACAAATGCCAGTATAATTGTATTCAGAAGGACTTTACGTTTGCGGATTGAATAGAATAAACCCCAAAGGAGAATCCCGACAAGCAGGATAAAATAAATAATGGTCCCGCTATTAAAGGGTAATCCGACGGTATTGACAAAAAACAGTTCAAAAACGCTGCTTAGTTTAACTATACCCGGGATTATCAGATACATTATGACCGAAAGTATAAGGAAAGATAATAGCAGGGTAATAATTGCACCTTTTCCTGTTGGTTTGTATTTCCTGAAATAATATACAAATGCTATCGCAGGAATAGCAAGCAGGTTGAGTAGATGAACCCCGATGGAAAGCCCAACCAGAAAGGCAATAAAGATAATCCAGCGAAGAGCGTGTTTTTCATCAGCCACAGCTTCCCATTTCAGAATGGCCCAGAATACGATAGCTGTGAAGAAAGAGGACATGGCATACACTTCCCCTTCCACTGCAGAGAACCAGAATGAATCGGAAAAAGTGAAAGCAAGAGCTCCAACGAGTCCGCTTCCGATAACTGCATACATGCTGCCTCTATTCATTTCGCCATCCTTAACAACGATCTTTCTCGCCAGCATAGTGATCGACCAGAAAAGAAACAACACTGTGAAACTGCTTGAAAGGGCAGACATAGCATTGATCATCATTGCTACATTGGCGGTATCACCAAAGGCAAAGAGAGAAAAAAACCGCCCTATCAGCTGAAATAAAGGAGCACCCGGAGGATGTCCAACCTGCAACTTATAAGCAGTGGCAATATACTCACCGCAATCCCACCAACTTGCAGTAGGCTCAAGCGTAAAGAAGTATACAAGGGTGGCGATAAGAAAAGCAATCCATCCGAAAATGTTGTTGATCTTTTTGAAATTTTCCATGGGGCGGGTTTATAGATATGAATAATTGAGCGAAAATATAAATTTTTAAGGAAATAATACTTATCTTTGCACACCAAATTAAAACAGGGTGATTGTCCGATGGTGTAATTGGCAACACGTCTGATTTTGGTTCAGAAGAGTCCAGGTTCGAGCCCTGGTCGGACAACAGAACGGAAACCTACAAAGTGTGAGGGGACAAGAGTCCCCTCTTTTATTGGTATAATGATTGAAAAAGGACAAATAAAGCGTTTAGTTGAAAATCATCTGGAAGGAACAGATAAGTTCCTCGTTGATATTATTGTCAAACCCGGAAACAAGACTATGGTCATAATTGACGGAGATACGGCAGTAAATATCGACGATTGCAAATCATTAAGCCGGTTCATCGAAAGTAATCTTGACCGTGAAGCTGAAGATTTCGAGTTGAGTGTATCTTCCCCCGGGGCGGATTATCCGATTCAATTTAAAAGGCAATACAATAAAAACATCGGAAGAATACTTGACCTTGTACTGAATGATGACAACAAGATCGCGGGCAAACTGATCGCTGTAGCTAAAACAGGGATTGAAATAGAACCCAGACCTTTGGAGGAAAAAAAGAAAAAGCTAAAAAAGGCAGAATCAACAGAAACAGCAATAACATTGATTCCCTATCAGAATATAAAACAAGCTAAAGTCAGGATATCGTTTAAATAGAATTAGTTAGAAAAATGGATGTGATCAATTTAGTTGAAACCTTTTCGGAGTTTAAGGAATTCAAAAACATCGACAGGGAAACCCTGATGAAGATCATCGAGGATATTTTCCGGCATATGCTGGCGAAACGATTTGGATCGGATGAAAATTTCGATATTATTGTCAATATCGACCGGGGTGATCTCGAGATATGGCGGAACCGGGAAATTGTTGAAGATGGCGCTGTTGAAGACGAGAATACACAAATTGCGTTTTCAGAGGCCATAAAGATAGAACCCGACTTTGAGATCGGTGAAGAGGTCTCGGAAGAAATTAAGCTTCAGGATTTTGGCCGCAGGGAAATATTAACCATTCGGCAAAATCTGATGTCGAAGATTCAGGAATACGAAAAAGATAATATCTACGGTAAATACAAGGAAAAAATCGGAGAAATTGTCACCGGGGAAGTTTATCAGGTATGGAAAAAAGAGATTCTCGTTCTCGACGACGAATATATAGAACTCATTCTCCCGAAGTCTGAACAGATCCCTTCAGATTATTACAGAAAAGGAGATACGATCAGGGCTGTAGTTTCAAAGGTTGACATGAAAAACAACACACCGGTGATCATTTTATCGCGGACTTCTCCTGTTTTCCTGGAACGGCTGTTTGAATCAGAAGTACCTGAGGTTTATGACGGACTGATCACCATTAAGAAAATTGTACGGGTACCCGGAGAACGTGCCAAAATTTCTGTGGAATCCTATGACGACAGGATAGATCCCGTCGGAGCCTGTGTGGGAATGAAAGGAAGCAGGATCCATGGTATCGTTAGAGAATTGAAAAATGAGAACATCGATGTGATCAACTACACATCCAACCCCACTTTATATATCCAAAGAGCCCTTAGTCCTGCTAAAATCAGCTCCATTAATCTTGATGATGCCAATAAAAGAGCAGAAGTTTACATGAAACCAGACCAGGTTTCACTGGCAATTGGTAAGGGAGGATTTAACATTAAACTGGCTGGAAAACTTACCGGTTATGAGATCGATGTATACCGGGATACTGATATTGATTCGGAAGATGTAGACCTCCAGGAATTCAGTGATGAAATAGATCAGTGGATCATCGACGAATTAAAATCTATCGGTTGTGACACTGCCAAGAGTGTCCTGGAAATAAGTATTTCAGAACTTGTTAAAAGGACAGACCTTGAAGAGGAAACAATAAAAGAAGTTATCAGAATTTTAAAAGCAGAATTTGAATAAATCCCAATCAAGAAATAAATTCAGGATTCAGTAAATATTTGGTTAGATAATATGTCGGAAGATTCGAAAGCAATCAGATTAGGAAAAGCAGCAAAAGAGTTTAACATTGCGGTGGGCACGATTGTTGAAACCCTTTCCAAAAGGGGTTTTAAAATCGAGACCAATGCAAATACCAAGCTGACACAGGAGATGTATAGCATCCTGGAGAAAGAATTTCAGAAGGAAAAGATAGTAAAGGAAAAAGCCAGCAATGTAGAAATTGGTGGCGCTAAGCACACCATTGTTGCTGAAATTGAGCACCCTTCTGTCGAATCGGATGAATACGAGGAAGACAGGGAAATTGAAGAGATCATTATCAAGAAAACCACTTCTGATTATCCTACCAAGCCTCAGACAGTCCAGCCAAGCCCCGAAAAAGAACATGAACCCATCGATGCCAAACAAGTTACTGCAAAAAAAGAAGAAAAAGTAGTAGAAGTAGAAAAAGAAGAGAAAGAAGAAAAAGAGAAAAAAGAGGATAAAAAAGAAGAAGAAAAAGAAAAACCGGAAGAGGCACTGGTAGAGGAAGCTCCCGAAGAAGAGTCCGGCAATCTGAAAGTATTAGGCAAAATTGACCTTGACAAACTGAATCAGAAAACCCGGCCATCCCGGAAAAGCAAGCAAGAAAAAACCGAGAAGAAAGAAAAAGCTCCAAAAGAACCCGAAAAGGCTCCTTTACCTGAATCGAAAACAAAGGAAACTGAAGAAAAACCTGACAAAAAGCCTGAGATTACTGAGGTGAAAGAAGAACAGGCCCAACCCATAGAGGCTGAAATTAAGGCTCCGGTTGAAGGAGAAAAATCAGAGGAAAAGGAAACAGTTCAGGAAAAAAAGGAATCCAATTTTATCCCTACTGAAGTAGCCCGTCTTACCGGACCAAAGATCCTGGATAAGATAGAATTGCCTGAAGTAAAAAAGGCTGTTAAAAAACCGGTTGCTTCTTCCAAAGATGAGAAGGTTGCTATAAAAAAGAAGAAACGGAAGAGAATTCCTTCGGGTCAGCAACATGTTGATCACAAAACTTCAGAAGAAAGAGATACTTCTAAAGGGAAAAAAAGCAAGAAACAAAAGAAGGAAATCAGAAAACCTGAATTATCAGAAGAAGAAATCCAGAAACAGATCCGGGAAACATTGTCGAGGCTTAGCCCTACAGGCAAGTCGAAAACTTCCAAGCACAGGAGGTTAAAGCGTGCAGCTATTTCACAAAACCGGATAGAGGAGCAAAAAAAGCTTGAAGAGGCATCTTCAATCATCAAGGTTACAGAGTTTGTTACCGTGAATGAACTTGCCACCATGATGAATGTATCCGTAACGGATGTAATCTCAGCGTGTATGTCTCTTGGGTTATTCGTATCTATTAACCAAAGGCTTGATGCCGAAACGCTTACCGTTGTAGCGGAAGAGTTTGGTTATAAAGTTGAATTCGTGAGTTTTGAGGTTCAGGAAGCAATCAGCCATGTAGATGAGGAAGAAGAACATGGTGATGATTTTCTTGAGCGTTCACCCATTGTAACGGTCATGGGGCATGTTGACCATGGAAAGACCAAACTTCTTGATTATATAAGGCGAACCAACGTTGTTGCAGGTGAAGCCGGAGGTATTACACAGCATATCGGTGCCTACGAAGTAAAGCTTGAAAATAGAAAGAGTATTACTTTTCTCGACACACCTGGTCATGAGGCATTTACAGCCATGCGTGCCAGGGGGGCCAAACTTACCGATGTGGCCATTATCGTCGTAGCTGCTGATGATTCGGTGATGCCTCAAACCAAAGAGGCTATCAATCATGCCCAGGCAGCCGGTGTTCCTATTGTTTTTGCCATAAATAAGATTGATAAACCCAATGCCAATGTCGACAGGATCAAACAACAACTTGCCGACATGAATCTTCTGGTTGAAGATTGGGGCGGTAAATACCAGAGTCAGGAAATCTCGGCCAAGGAAGGTATAAATATTGATCTGTTGCTCGACAAAGTATTACTTGAAGCTGAAATGCTTGAACTTAAAGGCAATCCGGATCGCTATGCCATTGGAACCGTGATCGAGTCATCACTTGACAAAGGAAGAGGATATGTAGCAAAAATCCTGGTACAAAACGGAACCCTGCATATAGGAGATGTTGTTCTTGCCGGAGCATATAGCGGTAAGGTGAAAGCAATGTACAACGAGAGGAATCTGAGCGTTAAAGAAGCAGGTCCTTCATCTCCCATCCTGATGCTGGGACTGAGTGGGGCACCACAGGCCGGGGATGGATTCAACGTACTCAAAGACGAAAGAGAAGCCAGAAATATTGCAGCAAAACGACAGCAATTACAACGGGAACAGGGATACCGTACACAAAAGCATATCACCCTGGATGAAATCGGCCGCCGTATCGCGATAGGTGATTTCAAAGAATTAAACCTTATCGTAAAAGGCGATGTGGATGGTTCCGTAGAAGCTTTGTCAGACTCCCTCCTGAAACTGTCAACTGCGGAAGTTCAGGTAAACGTTCTTCATCGTTCCGTTGGAGCCATAACCGAATCGGATGTTTTGCTTGCATCCGCATCGGAAGCCATCATCGTTGGATTCCAGGTAAGGCCCACTCCCAGTTCACGTAAACTTGCTGAACAGGAGCAAATAGATATCCGACTGTATTCCATTATTTATCAAGCCATCGATGAGATCAAAGCAGCCATTGAAGGTATGCTTTCGCCGGAATACGAAGAAAAGATCACATGTAACATCGAGGTCAGAGAAGTGTTTAAGATAACCAAAGTGGGGACTGTTGCAGGATGCTATGTCCTCGATGGTAAAGTCACAAGAAACACTAAAGTCAGGATCATCCGCGATGGTATCGTTGTTTATTCAGGATACCTGGGATCCCTGAAACGCTTCAAGGATGATGTTAAAGAAGTGAATGCCGGCTACGAATGCGGTTTGAATATCGATAATTTCAACGATATTAAAGTAGGTGATATCGTTGAAGGATACGAAGAAGTTGAAATAAAAAGAAAACTGTAATCTAGCGGATAATTGTCTGTGACCGGTCCGGACCAACAGATACTATACCAATATCCACACCGGTTTCTTTCTCAATGAATGTTACATATTCCTTTAATTCTTCAGGAAGCTCAGAAAAATCATTGACATTTTCAACCGGGCGGTTCCAACCTTTAAACTCCTGATAAACAGGTTCAAGAGGCTCATGAGAATATTCATAGGGAAGCCTGTCTATATCCTTCTTCCCAAGCCGGTAGTGAATACTGGCTTTCAAAGATTCGAAACTGCTTAGTACATCGGTCTTCATCATGAAAAGCCTGGAAACACCATTCAGCATAATACTGTACTTCAATGCAGTAAGATCAAGCCATCCACATCTTCTCGGTCTGCCGGTAGTTGACCCAAATTCCCTGCCTGCTTCGCGCATTAACTCACCTTCTTTTCCGTTTAATTCGGTTGGGAAGGGACCACTGCCAACGCGTGTACAATAAGCTTTAAATACACCGAAAACCCTGCCAATTGTTTGCGGAGCAACGCCAAGTCCGGAACAAACGCCTGCAGTTATTGTATTGGAAGAGGTAACGAAAGGATAAGACCCAAAATCAATATCCAGCAATGTGCCCTGTGCACCTTCGGCAAGTATTCTTTTCCCTGCTTTCAATTCATCATTGATCATGAACTCGCTGTCAACCAAATGCAGATCGGGTATTTCTATTGCTGCCCGCAACCACTTTTCTTCATATTCTTCGAAATTCATCCCATCAATAACAAAACCATTCAGATCGAAGTTATAAAAATCCATGATATGCATATGGGTGTCTCTTAAAGCTTTATACATATCCATAAACCTTCCGGAAGGAATATCCCCTACCCTGATCCCATTCCTGGAAATTTTATCTGCGTATGTGGGGCCTATGCCTTTGAGGGTAGAACCAATGCGGTTATTACCCTTAGAAGCTTCGGAGGCAGCATCCAGCAAACGATGCGTAGGAAGGATCAGGTGAGCCTTCTTTGATATGTAAAGGTTTTTTCTGGCATCCACTCCGGCATTGTCGAGATTCATAATCTCCCATTTCAGAATATAGGGATCAACAATTACACCGTTACCAACTATATTCTTCTTATCCTGATTAAAAATTCCCGATGGAATAATATGGAGTATGAATTTTTTACTGTCAAACTCAATCGTGTGACCCGCATTCGGGCCGCCCTGAAAGCGGGCAACAATGTCATAATCGGGGCATAGAACGTCAACGATCTTTCCTTTGCCCTCGTCGCCCCATTGAAGGCCTAATAAAACATCAATCTTCATATTGTTTCAGTTTTTCCGTTTTCCGGCTTTTACAATGACCATAAAACGTTAACGAATGATGGGTAACATTAACTCCGAGAGTTTTTTCAACATATTCCCTGATCTCTTCAATCCTGGGATCAGAAAACTCATATACCTGCCCGTCATCCACACAAATAAAGTGGTCATGTTTCTTGAATTTATAAGATCTCTCAAATTGGGCGCAGTTATTGCCAAACTGATGCTTGGTAACAAGATTGCAATCAAGCAATAACTCAATAGTGTTGTAAAGTGTTGCCCTGCTGACCCTGTATTTATTGTTCTTCATCTTGATATAAAGGGTTTCTATATCAAAATGACCTTCGGTAGCATAGATCTCCTTTAATATCGTATACCGTTCAGGCGTCTTCCTGTGCCCTCTTTGCTCCAGGTAATCGGTGAAAATCCTTTTTACAGATTCAAAGGTATCTTTTGTTGTATCTTTCATCTGTCCAACTTTAAATTTCACCCTAAAATTAGAAATTTTTTTAATATGAATTTGGAATAAATAAAAATAATCAAATCCAAAAAACTCTATATTTTATTCCTCATCCTTAATTTTCAGGATTCAAGGTTTTCAGAAATTGGGCATATCGTTGTATAACAAGGCATTATTATTTTTACCGGCCATGAACTGCCAAATCCGTCCTGTCTATTCTTTTTACCGATTGAATCTCTTTAATTTCCTTGAGATTATCAATTAGTTGATTGAGAGTTCTTGTATCCTGGACATATAGCATTACTATGCCATTGGTCATTCCTTCCGAAGTATCCATAAGAAAAGACCGTATTCCGATATTATGCTTATCCGAAATGATTTCAGAGATTTGCCTTACCAGACCATTGCGGTCTATTCCTTTAATTGCAATTCCTGTCAGGAACCCTATCGCTTCATCGGTTTTCCATTTTGTCTTGACAATTCGGCTCCCATATCGCGACATATTTTCAATTGCCATAGGGCAATTAGTGCGATGAATTTCGATATTCCCTCTTGGCATAAGAAAGCCTATTACATCATCGCCGGGGATGGGATTACAGCATTTAGCAACATCATATTTCAATTCCTTCACATCATCGCCCAGAATCATCGATTCTGGCTTTTTCCTAAGCTGTTCAACGATCTTATGATTCAGGGTATCATGGTCTGAAGCACGGGATTTCGTAAAAGGGCGGCTAATATAGCGAAACCAGCTTCCCTTTTCTTCAGTTTGGCCAAAGTCCTTAATATCCTTCAATCGAATTCTTCCTTTATGAGTCTGATAATACAGATCCAGCTTGCTTTCGAATTTCATAAACTTCCTGAATTCTTCCAGCACTTCGGATGTTACATTGATATGATTTTGATTGAACAAATCGACAAGGATCTTTTTACCTTCAGCGGCATATTTCTTTTTTTCTTCTTTAAGGGCGGCTTTGATGCGGTATCTTGCACGTGCAGTCAATGCAAATGCAAGCCACTCTTCCTTTGGTTCCTGTTTTTTTGAAGTGATGATCTCAACCTGATCCCCGCTTTTCAGTATATGATTCAAGGGGACCAGGTTATGATTGACTTTGGCCCCTATTGCCTGATTTCCTACTTCGGAATGAACATTATAAGCGAAATCGATTACAGTAGAACCAACCGGCAAATTTTTCATCTCCCCTTTTGGAGTAAAAGTGATTATTTCGTCGGTATAAAGGTTCAATTTAAAATCGTTAACAAAATCCAAAGCATTCGTATCTTCCTGGGTAAGCATATCCCGAATTCTGTTCAGCCAGGCATCAACAACGCCTTCGCTTGTACCGTTGGTTTTGTATTTCCAGTGTGCTGCATATCCTTTTTCTGCAACTTCATCCATTCTTTCGCTCCGGATCTGAATCTCCACCCATCTTCCGGTCTGACTCATCACTGTTGTATGCAGCGCTTCATAACCATTAGCCTTGGGGGTTGAAATCCAGTCACGCAATCTTTTTTGATTGGGCCTGTAATAATCTGTAATAGCTGAATATACCTTCCAACATTCTACTTTTTCACGCTCCTGAGGTACGCTGATGATGATCCGGATAGCAAAGATGTCGTATACTTCTTCAAAAGGAATGCCCTTAACACGCATTTTCTCCCAGATAGAATAAATACTCTTTTCCCTGGCAATGATCTTTGATTCAATCCCCTGATTGGCAATTACTTTTTTAATGGGATAAATAAACTGATTAATGAATCTCTTCCGGTCTTCCTGGGTATCTTTGAGTTTCTGACTGATTGTCCGGTAAATTTCCGGATCGGTATGCTTCAGTGCAAGATCTTCCAGTTCGCTTTTAATGGAATACAATCCCAACCGGTGTGCGAGCGGGGCGTAAAGATATAATGTCTCAGAAGATATCTTCAGTCGTTTTTCCACCGGGAGAGCTTCCAGGGTGCGCATATTATGAAGACGGTCAGCAAGCTTGATCAGAATTACTCTGACATCATCGGCCAGAGTCAGCAGCATTTTCTTGAAATTCTCAGCCTGAAGGGTTGTATTGGTTAAATCCATGATCCCGGAGATCTTGGTTAAACCATCGATAATACGGGCAATTTTATCTCCGAACATACCCCGTATATCCTCCAAGGTATAATCCGTATCCTCCACCACATCATGCAACAATGCGCATACGATGGATGTAGTGCTCAGCCCTATCTCTCCTGCTACAATCCTGGCAACTTCAAGCGGATGAAAAATATACGGCTCTCCGCTTTTCCTGCGCATATCCTTATGTGCATTCACAGCAAGATTGAATGCTTTCCGGACCAATTGCTTATCTGCAGGCTCTTTTTTTGCCGTCCAGGAATTTAAGAGGTCTCGATACCGGCGAAGTATTTCTGTCTTTTCTTTATCTGCATCAACCTGATACATTGATCTGTGCTTTCCGGGTCTTTGTTATTCCTACAAAATTACACTAATTTAACAAATCATGGATTCTACGGGTTCAATAATAAATAGTAAATTTGAATACTCATAATCCAGGAATAACAGATGAAAACAACTCTTTTATATTTCTTCATCCTGGTATGTTTACCTCTTTCCCTGCTTGCCACCCACCAGAGAGCAGGGGAAATAACCATGAAACATGTCAGCGGTCTCACCTATG